>SOJN01000131.1 GCA_004376575.1 candidate division TA06 bacterium
TGTCCCATAGAGAAGGTTCGTGAGACTTCGGTCCGCATACGAGAGATCAAGATTCATCACGGACTGAAACCTGACTTAGAAATCAAATGGACAAAAGTTTCTCCCGCGAAGAAACAATTCTATATGGATTTGCTCGACTATTTCTTTGACGATGACGACCTCCACTTCCGGGCTTTGATCGTTCCGGACAAGTCCAAGCTCCGGCACGAAACATTCGGGCAGACACACGATGAATGGTATTACAAGATGTATTTCGATATGTTAAAGGTCATATTAGACCCGAGGGCCCACTATCGAATCTACTTGGACATCAAAGATACTAGGGGGGCAGCGAAGATTGCGAGATTACACGAGGTACTCCGAAATAGCCTTTATGATGTTTCATGGGAGATCATTGAGAACGTTCAGACAGTCAGATCACACGAGGTCGAGATTATGCAGCTAACGGATATGCTACTCGGTGCAGTTTCCTATGCAAACAGAGATCTCTCCGGGAATGCAGGGAAATGCGCTTTGGTGGAGCGCATGAGAAGTCGGTCACATTATAGGCTGACCCATACGACCCTCCTTCGAGAAGATAAAGTCAATCTGCTCCGGTGGCAAGCCTCGGAGAAACAGGAATGACCAAAGCGCGTCCCGGATGGCTCCCTGGCACGATTTCTGTCGATGGCGATTGGAGAAACGATGTATTGCCGTCGCTCTACAGCGTCTTTGTTAAGGATTTCAAGCAGACCAGAAGGATGTTTGAGAATCGCCCCGTATGGTGGGACATTAGAATAGTACCAGGCGATGTCCATGAAGAAGGTTTCTGGCACCTTATCACGCGAATCGGGTCCAAAACCACCGAGAGGCTTTTCGACCCAAGACGTGCGGAACGTCTCCCGTGGTGTGGTCCAACGATTAGTAACTCCAGCGATCTGGCAGTGAAAGTGTGGGATTTTAGAGAAGCGTCTGGTCGTCCGCGAACCTATCTCTGGCTTGAAGACTGGGACTATGCCATCGTCCTTGAGAAGAGGCACGAGCGGCTTGGCGAAGTCGCCTTCTTGGTGACCGCTTTTTACGTGGATGGAGAATCGCGAAGGAAAAGCCTAAAAGGTAAGTACGCGAAGAGGATGAACTGAAGTGCAATCGCCGCCCTGTAGGACGGCGAAAGATCTCCTTCTACACATGGCAGATGAGTCAACCTAATAATATAATTATAATAATAATATGTCAAGGGCTGTTTGCAGGATTTCAGCACTTTTATGGTGGAGGGGGCGACCATGGCACGGAAGAAAGCCACAAAAGCAGGTAAGAGAGCATCTTTCGAGAGCGTCAAGCACAAGAACAAGCGGGTGAATATTCCGACCCGAGAATTGGAAGACTTCGTCAAGGAAGACGAGACCAAGCCCAAAACGCTCCTCTATCCCAGGGACCCGTCCTTGGACCCGCAGTTGGTCTGGAAGGGCAAGGACGAGCAGGACCGTGAGGACTTGAAGGTTCCTGCCGTGCCGGTGTACATTCAGGAGAAGATTCATCCCCAAGCTCTGATTGAGGACTTGCGGCGCGAGGCGCAAGAAGGAAAGCCGCGTCAAATTGACCTCTATGCGGATTTCAACGGGGTACAGTTTGAGGAGTTAATTGAGTTCTATCTGCATGAGCAGAACTGGTCCAACCGGATGATACTCGGGGATTCTCTTTTGGTGATGACCTCCTTGGCCGAGAAAGAAGGGCTGAAGGGGAAGGTGCAGATGATCTACATTGATCCGCCCTACGGGATTAAGTTCGGGTCGAATTGGCAGGTGTCCACGCGGAAGCGGAATGTGAAGGACGGCAAGGTCAAAGACGCAAGCCGCCAGCCTGAACAGGTAAAGGCCTTTCGCGATACGTGGCGACTCGGCATCCATTCTTACCTGGCATACCTCCGTGACCGGCTTGCGGTGGCACGCGAACTTCTCACGGAGACCGGCTCCGTCTTCGTCCAGATTGGTGACGAGAACGTGCATCTCGTCCGGTGCCTGATGGATGAGGTCTTTGGTAGTGAGAACTATGTCGCGACGATATCATTCACAAAGACAAGCGGACAAACCAAAACCACCCTTGTACCTATCGCTTCGGACTACTTGCTCCTATACGCCAAGAAACGAAAGATGATGAAATACCGGCAGCTCTTCAGCACTAAAGTCCTGGGAGGCAAAGGCAGCAAAGAACACAGATTTGTCGAATTACCTGATGGCACCACTCGAAGAGAACCAATCACGCTTGACGAGATACAGAATCCGTCATCTCTTCCCCTAGATTTTCGTGTCTATGCGACTGGGCCAATTGTCTCGGCAGGGTACTCTGAAAAGGGCTCGGCAGACATACACATCCGATCAGAAGGGAAAAGGTATCTGTTGAAGTGCGGCACTAATAGGCATTGGACGGTCGGTGTGGAAGGTACCAAGCTACTCTGGAAGATAGGGCGCTTAGTTCGTCAAGAAGGATTGCGGATCTTCAAACGGTATTTTGACGATTTCCGTTACTCCCCTATGACTAATACCTGGGTGGACACACGCGGCGAAACCGATATGGATTACGTAGTTCAAACTGCGGCCAAAGTTGCTGAGCGCTGTCTGCTCATGACCACGGACCCGGGGGACCTTGTTCTTGACCCGACGTGTGGCAGTGGGACTACGGCGTATGTGGCGGAGCAGTGGGGGAGGCGGTGGATTACTATTGATACATCCCGCGTGGCACTGGCGTTGGCGCGCGCGCGGTTGATGACAGCAAGGTTTCCCTACTATCTCCTTTCGGACTCGCCAGAGGGCTTTGTGAAGGAGGCCGAAGTAACGGGCCAGGCCCCTCCTGCTTCTCTGCCGAAGATGGAGAAGGATGTGCGCAAAGGCTTTGTCTATAGGCGGGAGCCGCACATTACGCTCAAGTCCATCGCGAACAATGAGGAGATTCAAGTTATTCATGCCAAATGGCACAAGAAACTGGAGCCAGTTCGGGCAAAGCTGAACAAGATGCTGAAGAGGTCTTGGGAGGAGTGGGAGGTGCCACGCGAATCACACAAGGCTTGGTCAAAGGAGGCAAAGGAACTCTTGGCCCAGTGGTGGGCTTTGCGGAAAGAGCGGCAGAAGGAGATTGACGACTCTATTGCGGTGGGGGCGGATACAGAACTTCTCTATGATCAACCTTACCGGGACCCCAAGCGGATTCGGGTGACCGGTCCGTTCACGGCAGAGAGCCTTTCCCCGCATAGGTTTCTGAGCGCTGACGATGATCTCGATGGAACCGTCACGGAGCGCGAGGCACGCGATCACCACGACTTCACGACCATGATTCTGGAAAATCTGAAGACAGCCGGAGTGCAGAACATGGTCAGGAACCAGCGCCTGAAGTTCGATCGTCTCGAGCCCTATGCCGGACGGTGGCTGCATGCCGATGGAGAATACACGGAGAATAGTAACGCGAAGCGTGTAGCCGTGTGTATTGGCCCAGAGCACGGAACCGTCGGCCCGGAGTTAGTAAAAGAAGCAGCCAAAGAGGCGGTCAAGGGTGTGGGCTTCGACCTTTTGGTCGTCTGCGGCTTCGCTTTCGACCCCCATGCTTGGGAAGCGGCGAAGGAGTTCAGCCCGCAGTCAGCGAAACCTTTCAAAGGAATCGTTGCAGAGCGCAAGGCGCAATACGGTAAGTTGACCATCCTTCTGGCCAAGATGAACCCGGACTTGGCGATGGGCGATGAGCTGTTGAAGAAGACGGGCACGGGAAACCTCTTCATGGTCTTCGGCGAACCGGACCTTAAGGTGACAAAACAGAAGGACGGAAAACTGGTCGTGGCGATCAAAGGCGTGGACGTTTACGACCCGACCACCGGACAGATTCGCAGCCATTCCACAGACGACATCGCCTGCTGGTTCATTGACACAGACTACAACGAGGAGAGCTTTTTTGTCCGCCATGCATACTTCGCCGGGGCGGAAGAGCCTTACGACAAGTTGAAGCGCGCTCTCAGGGCAGAGATTGATGAAGCGGCCTGGAGCGCACTCTACTCGACCAAGAGCCGGCCCTTCGATCCGCCCAAAACGGGCAAGATTGCTGTGAAAGTCATCAACCACTACGGCGACGAGGTTCTGAAAGTCTACCGATTGTAACGCCCTTCTATCTTGCGGTCAAGATGGCCAAAAACCCGGAGGTTAGATATGAAATGTTCTGGAATCGTACTTAGTATTTGCCTAATCGGCGCAGCGATGGCTTTCGGTGCCAGCGACTTGGATGACCTTGGATATGCAGCCAGTTCGGTCGAGACTAAGATGCGACTCTTCCGGGGAAAGATTTTTGATGTTCAGTTCACAAGAATTAGCTCCGAAGGTCAACCAGCACTATATGACATATGGTGTACAGCTGAAGAAGCTAATTTTGATGATTTTTGTGATTTGGCATATCTAGTAGGAAAGATATCCAAGAAAACGGTATGGAAATCGAGATACCTCATATTTGAAGACAACACAGGTTCTATTGTCATTGGGCAAATGTTCTGGAAATACAGGACGACCACAAAGGTCTGCAGAACATTCAACACGCTTGTGGATGGTGACAAGAAGTACGAGCAGTACCTTGAGCGTGAGTTGGTAGACCCACAGCCCGGGAAGACAGTTATCAACCTTACTGAAGCACTGTCAAAAGGAACGCTCAACCATCTCGCCTTGAGAACAAAAATATGGAGAAGAAAAAGGGACAAACAGACTCTTGAGTGGAGCAAATGGAAGGAAGCCGGCACACTGGAATTCTGATACACTTCGATGGGTGCCCGGTGTTAGGTCCTTAGACCTTCTACGATTTCCATCGCATACTTGCCTCACATCCTGTCATAGCTGAAGGCTATCTCCCCACAGTCGGGCAATTCATGAGCACAAAACAATCAAAATGACGATGCGGTACTCCCATCTGTCGCAACAACATCTTCAAGAGGCAGTGGGGCTCGTCGGCCTGCGGTTCTCAGGGGAGATGCAGAGACAGCTGGGTTCCCCTCGGACACAGTCAGAAGACATTGACTCGTCTTGAGCTCGATCCCGCTTGACAGGTGCTTCTATGTTCGCCATAATCCGTCCGCAAAGTAGAGTGCTTATCAATAAGTCAACTACCATCCCCAATCTTGGATGGTCCGAGATGAAGAATTTGGGCAACGGCAAATCCGGCCTACCTGACCTACCACAGCCTGGCTGGCGGGACACTCTGCACAAGGCCGTAAAGGTGGCACTTTCGTCAATGCCGCTGGGCGGTGGATTGGCTTCGGAGC
>SOJN01000132.1 GCA_004376575.1 candidate division TA06 bacterium
TAAAATTGGGGGGCTGTCCCCATCACTAAGAAGCCCTAGCCCTCTTCACCACACCCTCGAAATTCCGCTCCTCCCTGCCCTACACCTTCGAAATCACGAAAATCCCTTCCCCTCTTCCCCACCCCTTCGAAAATAGAGGATCGAAAATCGAAATCAACCAGCATGACAGATTGCTGGCTGTCAGCTTACCCATAAAATTGCAAAATTGCCTGCCTAAACCAATCATTTCCTCAGGCTTGACGGCGGCCGTAAAACTGATAATATAGGGGTGAGGGAAATCCTATGCACCAGTTTCAGACAAAATACACCTTTGGCAGGCCAAGCATGGGAAGTGCTGTGAAGTATTTGCTCATTGCAAATGTTGCGCTTTTCTTCCTCGAACTCGTAACAGGGATGCGCATAATCAGGTGGCTGGGCCTGACTCCTGCATACATCTGGCACAGAGGATACATCTGGCAGTTGGTTACCTACATGTTCCTCCACGGGGGGACCTTTCACCTCGCCATAAACATGTTCGTGCTGTGGATGTTCGGGTCTGAATTGGAGAGAACGTGGGGCTCGAAGCAGTTTTTGAAGTACTACTTTCTCACTGGAGTGGGAGCGGGAATCCTATCGGTAATCGTGACCCCAAATTCAACGATACCGACAGTGGGAGCATCAGGTGCGATATTTGGCCTTCTTGTCGCCTATGCGATGATCTATCCCAACAGACTCATATATCTGTGGTTTTTCATTCCCATAAAAGCCAAATATCTTGCACTCATTCTTGGAGCTATTGAACTTCTCTCAACGCTTCAGCTTGCACGAGATGGAGTAGCCCACTGGGCACACCTGGGGGGTATGCTGGTGGGCTTCGCTTATCTCAAACTGTCCAGTTTTGCCAGGGGCGGATTTGCCAGAGTCGGAGGCAAAAGGATAAGAGTAGTAAGGCCCGAGCAATCAGCTTCGGAAGACCTTCAGCAGGAGGTCGACAGAATCCTGCACAAAATCTCACAGCTTGGAATAGACAGCCTCACCCCTGAAGAGAAGAATACCCTCGACCGGGCGAGTCGAATCTTTGGGAACCACTAACTTCCACCCCACGACCCTGATGCCCCCGAAAATAGAAATTCCGCCCAGCCATGCCCACACCCTCGAAAATAGAAAACAGACGACGTCTTCACATTTAGATTGCTTCTTCGCCCTAAAGGGCTCATCGCAATGACAGGAGGGAGCCGTCCTTCGTAACATTTAGATTGCTTCGTCGGTTCCCTCCTCGCAATGACAAGAGCGGTATTGTTCTCCGCAAAAGGCCAATCTAACCTTTGTACATCTCCACAAGCAGACTTTTGCCCAACGCTCCAAATCAACAAAAAGAAATGTCATTGCGAGCCAAAAAGACCCAGCCCGCACTTGGGCGGGATGAGGTATTTTTGGTCCTTCATCGGCGTGAGCCGATGGAGGAGAAGCAAAACGACGAAGCAATCTAAATGGGAAACAACTCGGGCGCGGGAACCCTCCTACGCTGAAGCTACGGAGGGCAGGCTCCTCCTTCGCCCGTCCTGGCTTCGGAGGAGGCCGTGGAACGCCCCGGGCACGCCGCGCCCCTACATAGGTAAGCTGAGAGCTGATACCTGACGACTGACAGCTTCATTGATCTTATGTCTGTTCAGACAGTATCGTTCCAAGCTTCTCGTACAGCAGTTCCAACCTCTTCCGCAGATCTTTATCCTCATAGACAAGCTCTCTGATGAGTCGTTCATTATGGAACCTTCCTGATCACATCGTGGAAATTGAAATGTAACCAAACGGACCAGGTGAGACGAAAAGTATACATCCCTAGATTGCACAACTCTGGTCTGGGGGAGCTACCAGGAGTCTTCTGCTTTGAGGTGATTTGCCCGCATTCACCTCCAGCGCACGCTACAAAATGCGACGCTTGACCGGGCATCGTGACATTCTCTGCATAAAGGAGCAGAGATACGCTCACAGAGCCAGGAGTGCAAGTTCCTTTATTATAGAAAGTTAACTTTACTGCAGATTTTTGAGCACGACGGCAAGGAATATGCACTAAGTTTTTGTGGTAAAATAGGTGCCGGCCAGAACGGATCAGGGGCAAAATGAGATGACCGATTCCGTAAATGTGATGAAAAGCTTAGAGGCCGAAGAGGAAGAGCTAGAAGCCCTGGAGCTCGAAACGGCCAAGAGAATACTCCTGAGCCTCTCCAAGGCCGTCACGAACATGAGATTCTACCTCCCGAACAATCCTCTGGTTTGCAGTTCAAAGTCTGAACTCTATCAGGAAATGACTAATCTCCTCAAACGCTGGCACACGGCGTCCTACGAAATCACAGATGAAGAAGTAACCTACAAGGGAACCCCAGTGTATCAAATCGAGGACAAGGCCAACAACTTCTTCTTCATTTTCTACAGGGACGGAGTTCGCCGAATCACATTTCACGAGGGTTTATCCTCTGAGGAACTGAATACTTTTCTTGAGATAATTCGCGAGGCAGTGAACAGCTCAGAGGAAGAGACAGACATTGTCAGCTTGCTGTGGAATGGAGGTTTCACAAGCATTGAGTACATTGCAATACAGACATTCACAGGAACAGACACAGGGAGCTCAGAAGCTCCAGACACGGGAGGGAAAGAGGGGACACCCATTAGTAAAGGACCCATCACAACCGGCAATGTGGCAGATTTGACAAATGAATCGCGTGTGGTGTCCCCTGAAACATCTGCCCGCGGACCAACAACTGAACAAGGGACTCCATACGGCACTAGTGCATCTGTTCTTGCCCAGTCAACTGCTCCTTCCCAATCTCACGTCCTGAACGCTGAAATGGGGAGGACCGACAAGGAGTTTCTCAAGACGATCACACCTGAAGAAATAAAGGAAAAGGTGCAGGTCCTAGCCCAGTTCTCCCCCATGGCAAGATTTGCGGGGGTTCTCTTTGACCTTCTCAATCTTGAAGAGGACATCCTAGAGAGGTCTCATCTGCTTAACCTCGTTCAGGATCATGTGAAGGATCTTGCCTTGCAACAGGAATTTGAGCACGCCTCAAAAACGATTAAGAAAATCGTGCGGATCCTCGAGGACTCTGCCTTCCAGAAAGGGCATTTTCACGAAATGCTCAGCTCCTTCCTGGAAAAGATCACGTCTATTGTTCAGTCCGGACCAATGAAAAAGAAAATCAGAGACGCGTTTCCGGAGAAGCCAACAGGGGTCCTCGATTTCCTTCAGGTTGTGGGGCCAGGCGCCATACCGGTCCTCTTAGAACTGGTACCTGTGGCTAAAGATGTGGACAGCAGGGCATCTCTCAGAAATGCTCTCTCTGCACTGGCCGTTCATCACATATCAAAACTGGCTGAAGCCGTTTCCAACCAGGACGCTCATGTTGCAAGAGAAGTGGTGGCCATAATAGGGCGAATTGGAGACCCCAAAGGTTCTCGCATATTGAAGTCATGTTTGAGACACCATGATGCTTCCGTAAGAGCTGAGGCTGTTCGTGCCCTCGGGCAGATAGGCGATTCTGACTCCACCAAGCTCATTCTAGAATTCCTGAAAGACCCAGACACTGAAGTAAGAATACTGGCAATAAAGACTCTTGACACTGCCAAAGACAAGTTGCTCAGACAGACCATTAGAGACATGGTTACGAGCAGGAGTTTCAGGTTCAGACCGACAAGAGAAAAGATCGCGCTCATAGACGCACTCAGGAGAGCCAAATCAGACGATGTAGTACCCGCATTCACAGGGTTCTTCAGAACCGGCTGGTTCAGAAAGATGGAAGACGACAGTGTGATGGTGGCTATGATAGGAGCACTAGCCTCAATAGGCACAAGAGCTGCAAGAAAGCTACTGGAGCAGGGAAGCAAATCGAGAAGAAAAACCATTGCTGTGGAATCTTTTAGAGCTCTGCAGTGTTTTGAGGAGTAGCATGAGCCAGGAAATCGCAGAGTTTGCTGAGAGAAAGGTAATCCAGGAGGGCAATGTAATCGTAAGTCGCGTATTCTCCCTTCTGAAGATTTCACGGATCTACGATACATCAAACAAAACCTACATCCGCCACCTTGAAGCAATGTACGATGCGATTAATAATATCATTCAGGCTGACGCGAGTGCCAGTCTGGAGATATTTTCCGACGCCTTGTTCATGAACGCGACGAGGCTCAAGCCTGATTTTTCATCATGGTCAAACTTCCGGTCTGTCATGGATTCTCTTGAGTCAAAAGCCATTGGAAAGCTGACCTTCAACTCGGGCATTTCTATGGAAGAATTGACCAGTTTTTTCACAATCTTGACCAAGGTGGAATCCTCCTCTATAAGTCCTTTTAATGCCATAGAGGAACTGATGATCAAGGCCGGCATCTGTCATATCTCCATAGATAGAGTGCAGGAGGGCGCTGGAAGCACGGAGGTGACAGACAAGACCTTCACAGAAACTGCAAAAAGAAGCTTCTACGACTCGGTGTCCTACCTCAAAACTGTTGCTACTCAAATCTCTTTAGGCCAGGTGGTCAACGCAAAGAAGTCAAAGAGGGTCATCCAGGCATTCGTTGATGAGATCGTCGAAGATGAATCCTACATGCTCAATCTTACCACAATCAAGAACTTCGACGAGTATACCCTTAATCACTCCATCAACGTGTCTATCCTGTCTTTGGCGCTGGGCATGAGGGTTGGGCTAAACAAGTCTCAATTGGTTGAACTTGGAGTTGCCGCTTTGTTCCACGATCTTGGGAAGATCCGTATTGCAGAATCAATCATCAATAAACCGGGCAGGCTTACTGAAGAGGAATTTGACGAGGTGAAGAAACATCCTTTCAAGGGAGCCATAGTGCTCAGCAGAATGAGGGGCCTCGGAGCTATGCCAGTAAGGGCCATGCTCGTCGCCCTAGAGCACCACCAGACACTGAACCATCGGGGCTATCCAGAAATAGACTGCACAAAGGAACTGGACCTCTGCAGCAGGATAGTGAGTATTGCCGATGTCTTTGATGCAGCCAGTTCTCCACGAGTATACAGACCTTTCTGTCTGAAGAAGGACGAGGCCCTCGCACTAATAGCTGAAAGAAGCGGAACTCAGTTCGATCCTCTCCTGGCGAAGGTCTTTGTTGAGATGCTTGGTGCCTTCCCGGTAGGAAGTTTGGTTCTTCTTGACACCGGGGAGTTGGCAATAGTCTGGAAAGCAAACCAGGAATCCTCCAGTTCACTGAGGCCAAGAGTGAAGGTCATTACCGATGGGAGTGGCAATTTCGTGGAGCCTCACATTGAAAGCCTCATGTCCCGAACAGAGGATGGCAAGGGTTTCGCAAGAACCATCGTTAAGTCGTTGGAGCCTCGGGAGTACGGAATAGACCTGACTGCCTACCTGTAGCTGTGCCATTGCTCCTCGCAGTTCTATCCCACCTATCTACCTTGCTCAAAGCAACAAACCTTCTGTTCGGCGAAACGATAAGAATACTGGGTAGGTCCTCCTTCGCCCGTCTTCGGTCAACTTCGTTGAGTTTGCCCACTTCGCCCTTCAGAGATCCCCGACTCCGCTCAATGTGGTTATGTGAGATAGTCATTCAGGGGATCCTTCGGGTTCCCTCCCCACGACTTCCCTCGGGATCAACTCTTTGTAACGAGCTCTCTCCGCTCCGCTCGCGACCTCTAACAAAGACTAAACACGATAAAAAATACCTTACCCTGTCTATCGTCAGTGTAGGTCTTTTTCAGCTTCGGAGGAGGCCGTGGAACGCCCGCTCGTGTAACGAGCCGGGCGGACAGGGCGCGCCCCTACATAGGCAAGCTGCGAGCCGATAGCTGACGACTGACATCTTCATTGGTCTTATGTCTCTTCAGATAGTATCGTTTCAAGCTTCTCGTACAATTGTTCCAGTTTTTCCCGCAGATCCTTGTCCTCATAGACCAGTTCCCTGATGAGCTGCTCATCCTTATAGGTTTCAGGATTGGACAGCATCGTTTCAATCTCAGCAACCCTGGCTTCCACAGTCTCTATCTCTTCTTCTACATGTCTGGCTTTCTTTTTCTTTTCATATACCTTCTGTCTTTCGATAGCCTCCCACCGCTTTTTCTCTCTTCTCTCAGCCCCCTTTGATCCTTTCTCCTTCGTACTTTGCACTTCGTACTTCTCCGGCTCCTCTTGTTTTGATTTCCACAAATAATCAGTGTAGTTGCCAAAATATGTCTTTACACGGCCCCCCTTGACAAGGAAGATCTTTTTCGCCAGGCGGTCTATCAGATACCTGTCGTGCGTGACGAGGACGAAAGCACCTGTGTATTGGGCGAGGGCCTGCTCAAATACTTCTTTACCTCTTTGATCGAGATGATTCGTGGGCTCGTCGAGTATTAGGAAATTCACAGAGGTGAGAAGTATCTTGGCAATAGCTAGCCTGCACTTCTCCCCTCCTGAGAGCACTCTCACCTTCTTGAAGACGTCGTCCCCGGAGAATAGAAACGCACCTAGCAGCCTCCTCAAATTCTGCGCAGGGTTATCCGGAGCTGCCGATTCAATCTCTTCGAGAACGGTCCTGTCGGGATCAAGCATGTCGGCAGTCTGCTGGGAGAAATATCGAACAACCACCTTGTGCCCCAGTTTTCTCTCTCCTGAAGATGGAGCCTCCGTGCCAGACATAATCCTGAGTAGGGTCGACTTACCAGCACCGTTCACGCCGACAACGGCTATTCTGTCACCTCTCTCAACAAGGATCTCCACATCTTCAAAGACCTTTTGTTCACCGTATGCTTTGGATACACTGATGAGTTCAAGAGCTCGCCTTGCGCATCTAGGGGCAGGAGGAAACTTGAAGTGGATGAGCCGTGTCTCCGGCAAGTGCTCAATTTTCTTCATCTTTTCAAGGATCTTCATCTTGCTTCTGGCCTGCGATGCCTTGCTTGCTTTGGCCTTGAATCTTTCAATAAACCTTTCGAGTTGCTCAATCCTTTCCTCTTGGTGCTTCAGGGCAGCCTGGATCCTTTCCTGCCTTTTGGCCTTTTCTCCCAGGTAGCTAGTGTAGTTCATCGGATACTGGGTGAGTTTGCCGGATTCCAGTTCCGCTGTCTTATCTGCAACCCTGTCCATGAAGTACCTGTCGTGCGAAACCACCACAACAGTCCCTTCAAAGGAGTCAAGATAACCCTCTAGCCAGGTCATCGATTCAAGGTCAAGGTGATTTGTAGGCTCGTCAAGAAGTAGAACATCAGGTCTCGATAATAGAATCTTTGCGAGGGCGATTCTCATCTGCCATCCGCCGCTAAAGCTTTCAGTCATCCTGTCCCATTCGTTTCTGGCAAACCCAAGGCCCGAGAGAACGGCTTCAGTCTGTGTCCTTATTTCATAGCCGCCTCTCTTCTCGAACTCATCCTGAAGATGACCATACTTCTCCAGCAGTCTCGAAGAATCCTCTGGCGCGGAAGACATACCCTCAAGTACCTTCTCCATCTGTTTCTGTTCTTCCCTGAGGTCTTCAACACTTTCAAAGACGGAGGCAGCCTCCCGGTAAAGGGTTCTGCCCCGGACTGCCACCTCCTCCTGAGGAAGGTAGCCAAACCTGGTGCCTTTGGTCAGGCTGGTACTGCCCTCATCGGGAATGAGCTGTCCAGACATGACTTTCAATATTGTTGTCTTCCCTGCCCCGTTCGGCCCAACCAGGCCAATCCTTTCCCCGTCTCCAATGTGCCAGGTCAAGTTCCTGAACAGGTATGTTCCCTGAAATGCTACACCTATGTTCTCCAGATAGACCATGTCTTTGTCCCAGAACTGAAACATAGGCTCCAGAGGAACGATTGTCAACCCCAGTTCGTGTGCTGTCTCGCATCTGAATCGTCTGGATTCCTACCCAGTGGGGAGAATAGGAACGATGGTGGGGAAAACTTCCCCGTGGTGAATCATCACTCCAAAGGAAAAACATCCAGCGATGGAAAACGCATCCTGTCACGTTCGGAGTGGAGACGAACACATCATTTAAGTAGTTGTCAAACACTCTGGAGTGTAAGGAACATAGACCTAACCTTGTCCATTCTTCCAGGTCATATTGCAGCAATTCATGTGGAACGAAACGCGCCATGTGAGACGAGAAGTTACATCACGAAATTGCACAAGTCTAGTTTGGTGGACCAATCGGAAATCCACTGCCATGAGGCGGTTTGACCACGTTCACTTCAGGCCACGTTGCAAAACGCGACGTGTGGCCACGCAGAATGACGCTTTTTGCATGAGACGGCAAACACACATGAATTGAGCCAGACGCACAAGCTCTTTTGTTATAGGAAGTTAGCCTTCGCGCAGATTCTTGAGCACAACGGCAAGGAATATGCACGAAAGTTTTAATGAAAGAGAGATGCCGCCCTGAATTGAGATTCGTCGAACGGATCAGGGGTGAGATAAGGTGGCGGATTCCGCAAATGTAATGACAACTCTAGAGGTCGAAGAGGAAAAGGTAGAGGCCCTAGAGCTCGACACGGCCGAGAAGCTACTTCTGAGCCTCTCCAGGGCCATTACCAACATGAGATTTTACCTTCCAAATAGTCCTCTGGTACGAAGTTCAAAGATAGAATTCTACGAAGAAATGACCGATTTTCTCAAACGCTGGGACAGGATGTCTTTCGAAGTCACAGATGAAGCATTAACATATAAAGGAAACCCAGTCTATCAAATTGATGAGAAGGCAAACAGCTTTGCCTTCATCTTCTACAGGGATGGAGTTCGTCGAATCACGTTTCACGAAGGTCTGTCTTCCGAGGAAGTGAACACTTTCCTTGACATAATCTGTGAGGCAGTCAAGTCCTCAGAAGAAGAAGCAGACATTGTCAGTTTGTTGTGGAGTGGCAACTTCATCAACATTGATTACGTCGCAATACAGGCATTCATGGAATCAGAAGGAGGAGTTCAAGGCCCAGAGGAAGTGGAGGAAACGCTTGTACCTGTGGGTAACGAACCACTTGTAGAGGGCAATGTGGAAGACCTGAGGGAACAATCCGGCATCGTGATCACCGGGGCACTCAGGTCGGGGCCAACAACTGCCGGAGGGGTGTCATATGGTTCTAGCGCAGCTGTGTTGGCCCAGTCGACCGCTTTGGCCCAATCACAAGCCCTGAAAGCTGAGATGGAGAAGACCAACAGGCAGTTCTTTGATACGGTCACCCCTGAAGAAATCAGAGAAAGGATACAGGTTCTAGCCCGGTTCTCGGCGATGGAAAGATATGGGGATCTTCTTCTAGATCTTCTCAGTCTTGAGGATGACATCTCGGAAAGAGCCCATCTGCTTAATCTTGTCCTTGACCATGTGAAGGGTCTCGCCTTACAGCAGAAATTTGACCTAGCTTCAGAAACGACTCAAAAAATCAAGCAAATGCTCAAGGACCCTGCGTTTCAGAAAGGGCATTTTCATGAAATGCTCAGTTCTTTTATGGAAAAGATTGTATCTGCTGTTCATTCCGGGGGAATGAAAAAGAAGATTAAGGGCGCGTTCCCGAAGGATCCAAGAGGAGTCCTCAATTTCCTTCAGTTTGTGGGGCCAAGCGCCATACCAATACTCATAGAGCTGGTGTCTGTGGCTAAAGATGCGGAAGGCAGGGCAGCTCTCCGGGATGTTCTCTCTGCACTGGCAGTTCGCGACTTGGCAAAACTGAGCAAGGCCGTTTCAAGCCACGATCCTCGGGTTGCGCGGGAAATCGTAACCATAATAGGCAGAATTGCAGATCCCAAAGGTGTTCGCATGTTGAAGTCCTGTTTGAAACATTACCATCCTTCTGTGAGAATTGAAGCTGTTCGTTCCCTCGGTCAGATAGGCACTCCTGACTCCACCAAGCTCATTTTGGAATTCTTGAAAGATCCAGATACAGATGTGCGAATACTGGCAATAAAAACTCTTGACGCTCCCAACGAGAAGTTTCTCAGAAGGATCATCAGAGACATGGTTGCCAGCAGGAATTTCAGGATCAGACCTATGGTAGAAAAGGTTGCGCTCATAGACGCGCTTAAGAGATCTAGATCCGACGATGTGGTATCTGCATTCACGGGGTTCTTCCGGACCGCGTGGTGGTTCAGAAGGAAGGAAGACGACAGCATAATGATGGCCATTATCGCAGCGCTAGCCTCAATAGGGACAGGGACTGCAAAGAAACTGCTGGAACAGGGAACCAAGTCCAGAAGGAAGACTGTTGCGGTCGAATCCTTTAGAGCTCTACAGCATTTTGAGGAATAGTAGTATGCGTACACTGGTTGCAGAGCTTGATGAAAGAAAGACAATCCGAGAAGGCAATGTTGTCGTAAATCGCCTCTTCTCGCTTCTGAAAATCTCACGGATTTACGACCCATCAAACAAAACTTACGTCCGCCACGTTCAAAGAATGTACGACGCCCTTGACGAAGTAATTCAATCCGATGAGGGCGCCTGCCTAGAGATATTCTCGGACGCCCTGTTCATGAACGGAACCAGGCTCAAACCTGATTTCTCATCGTGGGCGAGCTTCCGGTCTGTCATGGACACTCTCGAGTCAAAGGGTATTGGGAGATTAGACTTCCACTCGGGCGTTACTGCTGAAGAATTGGCCACTTTCTTCTCAATCTTTACCAAGGTGCATGTCTATAGTCTAGATCCTTTTGGCCAAATAGAGGAGCGCATGATCAAGGCTGGCATCTGTCACATCTCTATTGATAGAGTTCTGGAGGACGACAGCGAGGACATCGAAAATACAAGGGAGACTTTCTCGGAAACCGCAAAGAAAAGCTTCTACTATGCTGTTTCCTATCTCAAAGGTGTAGCAACTCAAATATCTTTAGGCCAGGTGGTCAACGCAAGGAAGTCAAAGAGAGTCATCCAGGCCTTTGTCGATGAGATCGTCGAAGATGAATCCTACATGTTCAGTCTTACTACAATCAAGAACTTCGACGAGTATACCCTTAATCACTCCATCAACGTGTCCATCCTCTCTTTGGCGCTGGGCATGAGGCTTGGGCTCAGCAAGTCTCAATTGCTAGAACTTGGAGTTGCCGCTTTGTTCCACGATCTTGGGAAAGTTCGCATTTCAGGATCAATCGTCAACAAACCAGGCAGACTTACTGAAGAGGAATTTGACGAGGTGAAGAAGCATCCCTTCAAGGGAGCGATAATGCTCAGCAGAATAAGAGGACTCGGGGTCATTCCTGTGAGGGCTATGTTTGTCGCTCTGCAGCATCACCAGACACCGGACCATCGGGGCTATCCTGGAACAGACCGTGCAAAAGAATTGGATCTCTACAGCAGGATAGTAAGCATCGCCGATGTATTTGACGCGGCGTCATCCCCAAGAGTGTATAGACCTTTCTGTTTGAAGAGGGAGGAAGTGCTGGCAGTAATTGCTGAAAGAAGCGGAACCCAGTTTGACCCTCTTTTGGCAAAAGTCTTTGTTGAGATGCTCGGAGTCTTCCCGGTGGGAAGTCTTGTTCTTCTTGATACAGAGGAGTTCGCGATAGTCTGGAGAGCAAACCAGGAACCCTCCAGTGCACTAAGGCCAAAGGTGAAGATCATCACTGACAGCAAGGGCAATTTTGTGGAGCCTCACATTGAGAGCCTGACGGCACGAACAGAAGATGGCAAGGGTTTCGCAAGGACTATCGTCAAGGCATTAGACCCTCAGGAATATGGTATAGATGTAACTTCCTACCTTTAGCAGTGATATTGCTCCTCAAAGTTCTTATCCCATCCACAAGCTTGCTGAATCATGCCACAACATTTTCGAATTAAGCGAAACCCACATTAATCTCCCCACCCTTGAGGGAGCTCGTGGAACGAGCGACCGTGAAACGCCCCAGGCGGGCAGGCCCCGTGTATCTCACTTCGTGAGAAGCGGGGCAGACAGGATAAGCTCCGAGAAGTGCTCAGGGAAGTAGAGTAAAAAGGGGGGCCGACAGAATTCGTAAGGGT
>SOJN01000133.1 GCA_004376575.1 candidate division TA06 bacterium
GGGGACCAGACTTCACATCGAATGTGGCCCTGCCAGTGAATTATGACCACCATGGGACATTTAGAGAGATCGGGAATGTCTATACCAGGGAGTATGAGGAGAGTTACATCTCATCCATTTTTGATGCAGGAGATGTGGTGAACTGGGGTGACATAAGCTGGGTGGATAGCCTTCCTCAAGGAACCGACATTACGGTGCAGGTGAGAAGCGGAGACACTCCTGTTCCGGATCCGATGTGGTCTGATTGGCTCGCCCTTTCCAATGGAGAAACAATTCCTGGCTCTTTGGATGCGCGGTATCTTCAGTATCAGGCACTCTTTTCTTACACAAATCCATCAAGACTGCCACTACTCTTTGAGGTTTCTGTCGGCGAGGAAGAACTCTCACCCCTGGGCCTCAAGGAGAATGTGCTGGCGGAACTGGATACACTGGAGCCTCAGTCAAAACATGTGGCAAAAGGGATAAAGAAGGCAAAGAAACACATAGAAAAAAGCCTGAACCCTAAATACTGGCTCGATGAGACACACCTCGTGTGCAAAAAAGGCAAAAAGGTATTCCACGAAGAGAAGAAAGCAGTAAAAGACTTAAAGAAACTGTGCCAGGGAGAAAAATGCAAAGGGGTCACGTCGCTCTTTCTCATCTACCATGGGGCAGAGGAAGCTTTGATCGAAGCCATAAGCAAGAAGAAGACCTGCTTCGGTCCTGAGATGGTATCACCAGAAGATACTTTTGAAATCAATGCAGTTGATGAGAAGCTGGGTGCAAACACAGAAATCTGGGTGGATGGCTCCCTTGATGAAGAGATACACACCTCCTGCTCCAAGCCTCTTGAAGAAGGTATGGTGTTTGGGGACTTCGAGGTTGAGAGTGTTGACAAGATAGGTGAAGGAGAAGGCGGGTTCCCTTCAGAACTGTGTGAGAGACTGATCCTGATGCTGGTCAAGGCAGACAGCATCCTTGCAAGGGTGGCAATTGATGATGCGATTGCTGCTGGTGGCAAAGAAAAAGAGATAGAGAAGGCAGAGAAGGAAATGGGCAAGGCTGAAGAGGATAAAGCCAAGGGGAAGTACCACAAGGCTATTGACCACTACAAGAAAGCCTGGGAGCACGCGTGTAAGGCAATGAAGTCCCACAAGCACAGCCACAACCAGATGATCTGGGAAACGAAGACCGAACACAGAACCACGCTCCTTCAAAACAGCCCAAACCCGGTGACCTCATCGACCCGAATCACTCTTGTACTGGAACAGCCAACATCGGCCAAGCTAGCAATCTATGACCTGGCCGGAAGAGTGGTCTGGGAATTTGCATCATCATCCCTCACCAGTGGAATGAATGTAGTAGAATGGGACTGCGCGGACAAAGACGGCAGGCCCGTACCATCAGGAGTCTACCTGTACAAGCTAGAAACAGGCACTTTCAGTCAGACAAAGAAGATGATGGTTGTCCGTTAGCAGTTGCTGCTACGCACGCGTCTCCGGGTCTGGTTGGATCAGCCATTCAGGGACTGTCAAAAAAACTGAAATGCCGGCTCATCTCGCCAGCAGCCGCACCGTCGCCAACCGGTTTCTAAGCTGTTTCCATATTGCGGTAATTCGGCGTTTGGGGTATTATGCGGACCGTGTAATCCCTGTTCGGTCCTGGACATACAATGCTGCTACGCGGAAGGACATGCTGGTTAGTTGCTCTGTTGGCTCTCATCTGCCTCGTCAAAGCGACAGACAGCCGTCGCATCATAAGCGGCACTATGAGCACCGATTTCCGCAGTTTCTACTTTGCCGGCCTGGGTGTTCTGGGACAGGGAAACATCTACGACTTTGAGTACCTTGGAACCCTGGCAATCAGGTCGGGCGTTACTGAGCGCATTTATCCTTACCTATACCCGCCCCCACTGGCATTCTATGTGTCTCCCCTAACCAAACTGGGAGCTACTGGGGCATCTCGGCTATGGTATCTCCTGTCCGTGATTCTCAGTGTAGTGATGCTGATGCAAAGCATGCGCCTGGCATTCACTCTGCAAGGCGCTGGTGAGCGATGGAAAGACAGTCCCCTACCCTTCTTGGCGCTTCTTCTATTCTTGGTGCTGCCGTTCGATAACAACTTGAAAATGGGCCAAGTGAACATCATTGTGCTTACTTGCGTGGTTGTTTCCTTGGTCCAGGCTCTGGCCTTCGACCGCGACCTCTTGGCCGGCTTTCTCCTTGCACCCGCAGTGCTGATGAAGGTGACCCCGCTTTTTCTTTTGCTTTTCTTCCTACTGAACCGGCGTTATAGGACGCTTTGGGGATGTGTTGTTGGGCTGGTCATATTCACTGCTCCCACCGTGATGGTCAGTGGAGGTCTGCAGTCATGGCAGCATTTCTTCGGTTTCATGGGCTCCATGTCCTATGGCAAGACGGTACCGGGCTTGTTTCCTGCTGCGAGCCTCCCGAATTTCTCGGTGGCTGGTTGCATCGCCCGATTGGCACAGAGTGAAACCACCGTCACTGCCGTGACCTCGGTGCTGGTGTTACTCCTTGGGGTTGCCCTTCTCTTGCAGCACAGGAGGCTAATGCGCAAGGGTAAAGGGGGACTGCTGGTTCTACCTTATTTGATCTTCATGATTATCGCGTCTCCTCTGACTTACCTCCATCATGTCGTCTTAATCTATCCCGGCCTTCTCATTACGGCTTGGCTCATTATGCCCAGAGAGAAGCGAGGTTCATACGTGCTTCTCGCAGTCATGCTAGGCCTAGCGTTTATTGCCAGCACAGATTTCCCGCTGTTGTACAATCGCCTCCAGATAAACGGGGGTATACTGAGTTCGGTCAACCTGTATGCACTTTTGATTCTTTTTATTCTAGGCTTGGTTCTACCTAAAACGCGTGGCGTGACATGGGATGAATGCAAAAGCGCACGGCCCGAACAGGGCGCTCCAGCGGACGCGGATGGACCACGCCCCCACAGACACAAAACACGAAATTGCGAAAATCGAAATTGAAAACCTAGAACGGATTTGGAAGCTGATGGCTAAGAGTTGACAGCTATCTGAAATGTCAAAATGACGAAGATACGGCCCCACCTGTTCCACGGGTCTACCGGTCAAGGCCAGGTCGGGGCGGTGGCATTTTGCAATTTGATATTTTCAATTTCCAATGTGTGTTTGTATCAGGTTCCCATCCAGTTCCACACTCTGCTCTCGTCGCTGGCAAACCACATCTCGGGATCTGTCAGGTAGTAATAGACATTATCCAGCGCATCTATGTGTTTCTTTTCTTCATCCCTGAGTGCCTTAAGAAATCCCTTCTCACTCGCGTTCGTCGCATCTTTGAGCCGCTCGCTATATAGATTGAAGCTCTTTTTCTCAATCTCCAGCGCCACCTCCATCGCCTCTACATTCCCTATGTCTTTTCTGAGGCTTTCTCTGTCAGTCGCCCCGAAGAACTCCTCGATGTCCTTCTCCACATCCACGTGTGCACCGATCTTCTTCAGTTTTTCAGGAGGAGGCAACTCCTTCCCGCCCTCGACCAGTCCGTAGATCTCTTCTATCTTTTTGGCGTGGTCAATCTCCTGGCCAGCCAGCGTCCTGAACAATCTTCTCGAAAGAACATTTGATGATTCACTGGCAGCCTTAGTGTAGAAGAGAAGACCTTCATTTTCGAAGTCAAGAGCCACTTTCAGCCACTCCAGTATATTTCTACTATCCTCTGCCACTGCAGCCCCCTTTCCATACAACTATTCTAACCAGCCCAGGATTCTCAAGAGCTGCCTATTTGATGATTAGCACTGAGCAATCTGCGTCATCTGCGACTCTGACGCTCACGCTGCCCAATTGAAGGGCCCCGGCTCTGCCTAACCCGCTGCTTCCCATCACAATTAGATCGTACGCGCCTGATTTACTCTCTTTGACTATGACTTCCGCAGGATTTCCTTCCCTGATCAGTTTCACCTTTGCTTCTATGCCTGATGCATCTGCTTCCTCTTTGCTCTTCTGAAGGATTTCCTTACCATCATCAACCAGTGTCTCCCGAATACCTGGTCCCACATCCGTCTTATACATAGGAGGCAGATAAACAACATAAATCAAGGTCACCTCTGATCCAAACGCCTTGGCCATCCCGGCTGCCTCTCGACAGGCCCTCAGCGCCTGCTCTGAAGCATCAGTTGCCACCAGTATCTTTTTGAACATGCTGTCTTCTCCTATCCCTTGTTTCCAACTCTTATCCAGACAGCTATGAGAGCAGACAGTGCACAGAGTGATTTCACAAAGGGACAGATCTTCAAGAATATCAATTCGGTCCGTGCGCCCGTGGCTCCCCCCCATATTGCCATTGCTGCAAGCATCAGAACTGAAAGCAAGGCTGCTCCCCTGGCCACAGTATTGCCGACGGCAACATAAGGTGCAAGAAAGATCAACAGCACGCCCAAGAAAATGAGTGTGAACCCTTCAGCTACCCACTCCATAGTCACAATCCGCTCACTGTCCAGATCGTACAACCCAAGTCCGTGGACCACACTTCTGGTGGGTATTATGTGCGCCACCCCCCATAATAGCATAATGATACCGGCAATTATCATGAGCACAAAAGAAACCTTACTTGCCTTCGCAGCCATTATTCCCCTCCTTTTTTCTGTTCACTCTCTCCCAAACAGCTCCTCCAGCTTCCTCTTAGCCTCCTTGGACCTATCGCTTCCAGCCTCAATTTTCCCTCTGAATCTAAAGAAATCGCAGAAATTTGCTTTTTCCCTGTCCGTAACCCATTCGCTCTCAGGCTCTTTGCATTTGTTGTGCGCGAACTGATCATAAAACTCACACTGCACACAGCAGTAGAGGTCTGCGCCACAGTGAGGGCACGTGTCTATTCTGCCTACTCTTCCTTCTATGTCAATCTCCTTTGAACAGAACGCACAGAGTTTCATCCTGCCTCCTAAATGTGAAACTCAAGAACGTCTCCGTCTTCAAGAACATGATCCTTTTCTACCCTCTGGCCGTCAAATGCTCCTTTACCCCACTTTCTGGTGTACTTCATGTTCCTGGCAAAATCCTTGTGGATGGACTTGGCGGCATCTTTCACAGTGCTCCCCTTGGGCAGTATGACAGGATCGGTCATGCTGGCAGGCTTTCCAGGTGGCTTCGTATACACTCTCAGAATCGCAAGCCTCGAGAATATTTCGCCCGGCAGGGATTCTATGCCTTCCCCAGTCTCCGTAGATACACCCAGGACGGTAAACTTGTCCCCGAACCTCTTCTCGAGAGTGCCAAGCCTGGATCGAGAATCCCCTTCATCGAGCTTTGTGGCCACGACAATTGTCGGCTTGTAGGCTCGACCTATCTCCTTCTCTTCAGGAACTGTGTTGGTCAGGCTTATCCGCGAGTTGTCCAGCCTTTCTATCACCATTTCTGTATCCTCGAGAAGCGAATTGGTGGCCAGATCGCAAACCAGAATGGTCAGGTCAGCACTCCTCACCAGAGCACTCTGCCACCACTGGAGAAACTCACGGGTGATAGGCGGCATATCCACAATCTGAATGCCAACATTCTCATACTTCATCATACCCGGAGTTGGCAAACCAGTAGTAAAGGGATAGTCGGCTACTTCCACGGGAGCATTTGTCAAAACAGAAACGAGACTGGACTTCCCACAGTTTGGCGGGCCAACCACCACAACCTGTGCAGCACCCTCTTTTTCCACCATGAACCTGGACTCTGCCCTACTCTTGGTCTTTTTCGAACTCCGAATCTTCTCCAACTTGGAGATTCTGGTTCTCAAGTCCGCCTTCAAGTGGTCTGTCCCCTTGTGCTTCGGCATGATGGCAAGCATCTCCAGAAGTATAGCAATCTTTTCTTCAGGAGTCTTCGCTGTTTTTAACTTGGCCTCAGCTTCTTTGTACTGCGGGGGCAGATTTGCAGGCATTTCCCTCCCCTTGTTGAAAATGTCATCTTATATGTAACATCCCTTTCCACCACAGTCAATCTTAAATCCACAAGCCGAAAACCGAAAACGAAACCACTAACCACAAGATTACACGAGATTAACACAGATTTGAAACACATCCTTATGGCTCAACCCGAACCAGAAGAATAATCTTGTGAAAATCTGTGATAATCTGTGGTTATAGAGGTTTCGGCGCAACACTTGGAACCACAAGATTACACGAAATTAACACAGAAAAACGAATGAACTATGAACAAAACCATACATGAAAAATCTTGTGAAAATCCTTGCCCTCCGAAGCCCCCTACGCTTCTCCACCACCCAATCCCAGCAACCAGCTTCGGCGGCCAGGGGCACAAGGGCGTCAGCCCGTCGCGAAGTCCCACGTAGCTCTGAAGAGCGAAGTGGGGAAGCTCAATGGAGTTGAGCGAAGACGGGCGAAGGAGGGTGTGATAATCTTGTGGTTACATGGTCTCAGAACTGAGGGCTGACAGCTTTGCATGTTTAAATTGACAATCACCACATGGTTCAATACTATTGGAACTCAAATGGGGCATATTGCAAAGATAAAAGATATCTATGAAGGTCTTCAGGTCAGACTGCACAAGAACCCCATTGGGGCACCCAGGGCGAAAGTGCTCTATCAGATTCTGCGGCTCCTCTATGATAAAGACGAAGCATTCATCGCCTCCAACTTCCCGCTGGGCAGGGCGACCCTCACCGACCTGGTCAAGGCGACTGGCATGGAAAGGGAAGTGCTAGAAGAAAAACTCGAAGTCATGGCAAGAAAGGGGCAGGTGGTTGATTATTCAAAACCAGGTGCCCGGCTCTACTTCCTTGCTCCAACCATGATAGGCCTTTTTGAGTTCACTTTTATGCGTGTAAGGGAGGACATCCCTCAAAAGGAACTGGCTTCTCTCCTTCACCAGTATTTCAGAGAAGGTGGAATGGGAAAAGAAGTCTTCGGCTCGAAAACACAAAGAACCCGTACGCTGATCCACGAAGGAGCTTTGCCCCATAGCGAGGTCTTCCCCTACGACAGAGCCTTTCAAATGATAAAAGATTACAAAGGCGGCGCGGTAACTATGTGCTATTGCAGGCATACCGCCCAGCATAGGGGAGAGGCGTGTGATGCTCCTGTGGACAACGTATGTACTTCCTTTGGGATGGCCGCAGACTTCCTCATCAGAAGAGGGTTTGCCCGCAGGGCTTCCATGGAAGAACTAATAGACATTCTTCAAATGGCAGAAGACCTGGGGCTGGTTCATGTATGCGATAATGTCCGAGACAGAAACAGTTTCGTCTGCCACTGCTGTGGCTGCTGCTGCGAACTCCTCGCGGGGATAAACGAGCTGAGGATACCCCACGCTGTGGCACCCAGCAGATACATAGCTAATGTCGATCCCTTTCTCTGTGAGGGCTGTGGGGCTTGCGCGGAAAGGTGTCCGATCCATGCAATTACAACAGAAGACGGCAAGGCGGTAGTGGACGACAATTTCTGTCTGGGGTGTGGAGTCTGCACCAGCGCCTGTTCAAATCACGCAATGAATATGTCAGCGAGAGAGGATCCTACGCCAATACCCAGGAACTGGCTGGGGTTGATGAAACGCATCTCAGCGGAGAAGGGGCGCCTACTCAGATAAATGTGGCGCAGCCTGTAACTACATGCGAAGGCTATTGCGCCAAGCAGCGATTTTGCGCGCGTGGTGCCCATCGTGCCCTATGTTCCCGGAAACGAGCCACTCTATGGTCACGTCCCACGTTTTCCACTTCTGCCCTCTCCTGAGAGATAACTGGCCTTCATCAAGGCTAGCGATGAGACTCTTCACCCCCCTGCCAGACTCCTCTAGGTCTTGCAGCATCTCTTCCAGAGACTGATCCTTTCTTCTGGCAACTTCTCTGGCATTGAGACTGTCCCAGTCCTGATCCAGAAAGGCCGGGCGATCCCCTCTCATAAGGGCTTCGATGCTTCGGAGCAACTCCTCATCCCAGAAGACAAGATGTGCGACCACGTCTTTGACAGACCAGCTCCCCATGGAATAGGGCTTTGACGCCCGCTCTTCGCTCAGTCCTTCCACAGAATCGAAAAAGAGTTTTCTCCCTTTCGCCCACGCCTCTGTCAGTTCTTCGTTCTCCATCCTGATCCTTGACTTACGAGAACCGAGGTCGCCACGTCAACAGTTGAGCCCGTACAGATACAACAGGTAGACTCAGTTATTGTCCTTTGGGATTGCCCTTTCGTGGAACTCATCGCAATTGCAGCTTTCCACGGGGCTTGAGGAATTTTATGACAGTTTCAAAGGTATTGAGCCGCGAGCGTCTGAAGATCTGTCGTTTGAGGACCTTTCCACCCCCACCAGAAAAAGGATGCCCGAAACAAGGGTCATGCCGGCGGCAACGGAGGCGAACAGAGGGTAGCCTCTGGCCATGATAAAGAGTAGAAAGAATGGCGTAATCCCCTCCAAAAGCAGAAGGACAGCACCAGGGATATGCCAGCGCCACGCAACCAGGCTGCTGATAATCACAGCAGCGCCGACTATGAATCCCTCTAGCAGCAAGGGAAACATTCTGATACCAATGGAAATCGTCACCCCAAAAACCAGCCACAGAAGGCCAGCACCTAAGCCTATTATAAGACCCAATGTTCGTACCCACTTCATTTCGATAAACCTCCTGCTACGCTACACAAGTCAGCCCTGCGGGTTTCACCCTCCTCCATTCCAAGACGGAGGCCGTGGAACGCCTCGGGGACCGTCAAATGCCCTTTTGTCAAACGAGGCGGGCGGACCCCGTGGAACGGGGCGGACGGGATTCGAACCCGCGATCTCTGGCTTGACAGGCCAGTGTGTTAGAACCAAGCTGCACTACCGCCCCAAAGCTTGAAGAACACAGCAGGTCTGACAAACAACTTCCTGCTGTTCCATTCTCAAACAACCGGTAAACGCAGACAGAATACAATTAAGTCCGCATCTATCTGCGGCTTACGTGAGCCATTATAGCCCCCCCACAGGCGGCATGTCAACAGAAAACGGCCGCCTGCGGCGGCCGTTCCTGATGTATAGAGACTGAGCTAGAACCCTAATCTTCCTTGGCTTTTAACTTTTTCTCCTTCTTCCCACTCGTGCCTTCATCATCTGGTTTGGGCTTCTTCTTCGCGTAATCCGTCGCATAGAATCCGCTACCCTTGAAGACAAATGCCACACCGGACGACAAAACCCTTTTCGCTTTCCCCTTGCACACGGGGCAGACCTTTCTTTCTGAAGAATTGGTGTGCTCTATCTTCTCAAATCGGTGCCCGCACTTCTTGCACTCGTATTCATATATCGGCATCTTCTAATCCTTAATCAGCCAGTCCCCACCCCAGCCGGAGCCACCGGCAACACTGCTCCTAGTCCTGAGCGAATGAATTCGTCATCGAATTCATCGTTCAAAGGGCTAGTACATGTCTCCGCCGTAACCTCCACCAGGAGGCATCACAGGTTTCTTCTCCTTCTCCGGAATCTCTGCTACCAGGGCTTCTGTCGTAATCAACAGCGAGGCGATGGACGAAGCGTTTTGCAGAGCCACCCTCACGACCTTTGTGGGGTCTGTTATCCCCGCCTTGAACATGTCACCAAACTTGTCCTTCTCGGCATCATAACCTTCGTTGGATGCCATGGTCCTGACCTTCTCTACAATAATCGAACCCTCCATGCCAGCATTCTCTGCAATCCGCCTGATGGGCTCCTCAAGAGCACGCTGGACAATTCGCATCCCGATCTTCTCGTCCCCCGTCAACTTCATGTCGTCAAGAGCAGAAATGCACCTCAACAGCGCAACACCTCCGCCAGCGACAATCCCTTCCTCGACCGCAGCCCTTGTGGCATGGAGCGCATCTTCAACCCTCGCCTTCTTCTCCTTCATCTCCACTTCCGTTGCAGCACCCACATTTACTACCGCGACCCCACCAGCAAGCTTAGCCAGCCTTTCCTGCAGTTTCTCACTGTCGTAGTCGGACGTGGTCTCCTCGATCTGAAGCTTTATCTGAGATATTCTCGCTTCGATGTCAGACTTCTTGCCCGCACCCTCAATTATCGTGGTATTGTCCTTGTCTATTGTGACCCTCTTTGCCTTTCCCAGGTCACCAAGCTGAACAGATTCCAGCTTGACCCCCATCTCTTCGGAAATAACCTTGCCTCCGGTGAGGATGGCTATGTCCTCAAGCATGGCTTTCCGCCTGTCACCGTAACCTGGCGCCTTAACAGAAGCGTTGGCCAGAGTGCCCCTTATCTTGTTGACAACGAGCGTGGCAAGTGCCTCACCCTCCACATCCTCTGCTATCACAACCAGCGGCTTTCCCTTCTGAGCAACCTTTTCCAGCAAGGGAAGCAAATCCTTCATCGTGTTTATCTTCTTGTCATGAATGAGAATCACACAGTCTTCAAGCACAGCTTCCATTCTTTCCGGGTTGGTCACAAAGTAAGGAGATATGTATCCGCGGTCGAACTGCATACCCTCCACGACCTCCATGGTCATCTCCAGGCCCTTCCCTTCCTCCACGGTGATAACACCGTCCTTGCCAACTTTCTCCATAGCATCTGAGATGGTCTTGCCAATCTCGGCATCATTGTTTGCAGAAATTGTGGCCACCTGTGCAATCTCGGTCTTACCTTTGGTGGGTTTAGACATGCCTTCCAGCTTCCTCACCACATTGCCCACAGCCTTCTCAATACCCCTCTTCAGGGCCATTGGATTTGCCCCAGCAGTAACATTCCTCAGACCCTCTCTGAATATGGCCTGGGCCAGAATGGTTGCAGTGGTGGTTCCGTCACCCGCAACATCGCTCGTCTTGGAAGCAACCTCTTTGACCATCTGTGCGCCCATGTTCTCAAATGGGTCTTCCAGCTCAATCTCTTTGGCGACGGTAACTCCATCCTTTGTAACGGTGGGTGCACCAAACTTCCTGTCCAGAACGACATTTCTCCCCTTTGGGCCGAGAGTCACCTTAACCGCCTGAGAGAGAAGGTCGATACCGCTTTGTATCTTTCTTCTCGCCTCTTCATTGAATTTTATCTCTTTTGCAGCCATAGAAAGACCTCCTGTTCTGAGTAATTGGGAGTGAGAAGACTTCCTCCCGACTGCTCATTTTATGATGCCGAGGATGTCGTCCTCTCTCATTATGATATACTCTTCGTCGCCCATTTTGACTTCAGAGCCTGCATACTTCCCGAAGAGGATCTTGTCGCCCTTCTTAACCTCCATTGCTATCCTTTTGCCCTTGTCGTCTATCCTCCCTGCTCCTGCAGCGATGACTTCACCCTGCTGAGGTTTTTCTTTGACGGTATCAGGGATTATGATACCCCCCTTTTTTACTTCTTTCTCCTCGATTCTCCTGACCAGCACCCTATCCGCAAGAGGTCTGATCTTCATAGCGACACCTCCCTGGTTGCTTTTTCCGATTGGAATAAATCATTATAATTATCCACCCCACCCTTGTCAAGGGGTAGCGGGAAGATTTTTTCACTGCTTCCTTGCTTCTCGGCAGATCTGCAGAGACTCTATGCCCTGGGTCGCACTCTTTTGGCCTAGACCGAACTCTTCAGAACCCATATGTACAATATCCTCCCTGGGCAACCAACCAGAATCCTACTCTTCGATGACACCGTAGGCTAACGATGGTTGATTTTGTGGGGAGCCCAGCTGTCTTCTACTTGTTCTCTTCCTTGGTGCCGGGGGCCGAGAAGTGCTTCCACCTGGCCGCGTACTCCCTCAGCTTGCGGTCAACCAGATAGTTGACCGACCTTTCGGGGTATGTACCATCCTTTTTCATGATCCCGGCCTCCACTCCCGTCAACAGCTCGATTCCCTCCTCTATGTTTTCAATCGGGTAAATGTGGAACTTCCCGTCATTTACAGCATTAACAACCTCTTTCCTGAGCATCAAATCCCCGACATTCTGCGCCGGGATAATGACCCCCTGGGTCCTGGTCAACCTCCTTGCTTTACAGACCTGGAAGAACCCTTCTATCTTCTGGTTCACCCCTCCTATAGGCTGTATCTCGCCTTTCTGATTGACCGAACCAGTTACTGCCAGATCCTGCTTTATGGGAAGCTCAGATAGGGCGGAGAGAAGCGCGTAAACCTCTGTCGACGAAGCACTGTCACCGTCCACACCTCCATAGGACTGTTCAAAACAGAGGCTGGCGCTCATGGTCAACGGCTTATCCTGAGCGTACTTTCCTCGTAGATACCCGGACAGAATGAGGACGCCCTTGTTGTGGGTGGGTCCACTCAACTGAGCTTCTCTTTCAATGTTGATTATTCCGGCCCGGCCCACAGAGGTCTTCGCGGTGATCCTCGAGGGTCTGCCGAACATATATTCGCCAGTCGAGTAAACCGATAGACCGTTGACCTGACCCACAACGGAACCTCTTGTGTCTATCATGATTGAACCCTGTTCGATCATTTCCTGAATCTTCTCCTCTACCAGGTCCACCCTGTCAATCCTCTCCTCTATCGCCTTTTCCACGTACTTCGCGGTCACATGATCAGAACCAGCCTTCTCAGCCCAGTAGCATGCCTCTCTCAAAACATCCGAGACCTCATTGAACCGGGTGGTCAACTTATTCTGCCTTCCTGCAACACGAGCCCCAAACTCCACCACAGCCGCAACTCCAGATTTGTCAAATGGCTTCAGCTTCTCGTCGGCACACACCTTAGTAATGAGTAATGCGTACTCCTTCACCGTCTTACTGCTTATGCGCATCTCCCAGTCGAAGTCGGCCCTTACCTTGAATATCTTCTTGAAGTCTTCGTCGCGCTCATACAGCAAGTGATATATGAAAGGGTCACCAATCATTATCACCTTCAAGTCCACCTTGATAGGCTCGGGTTTCAATGCAGACACAGTGAAAAGATAAAAGGGGTCGTACGTCTCTATTTCCACGGTCCTGTTCCTGAGAGCTCTCTTCATGGCCGGCCAGACGCCAGGCTGGATAAGAGTATCAAGAGCATTCAACACAAGATAGCCGCCGTCACCAGAAAGTATTGAACCAGCTTTTATCTTGGTGAAATCTGTGCTCCACTGGCCTGAACCATACAGGCTCCTCTCTATTGTCCCAAACAGGTTCTTGTACGAAGGGGATGTCTCGAATACTACGGGAGCTCCTTTGGTATCACTGTTGTCCACAAGCACATTCACCCTGTAATCAAGGAAGGGATCCTTCTGGGGTGCAGGCAATCCCGCAACCGTCTGGGTCTGCTCCTCAGGTTTGCCCTTAAAAAGGTCGAGGTTTTCGAGCAAGCTGGACCTCACCTCATCCAGATATTTGTTCAATTCTCTCTTGTGGTACTTCTCCTTTATCTCGTCAATGTTTTGCTTTATGAAAGGAAGAACCGCATCCGTGTCCAGGGCGAGGAGTTCTTTTCGAGCCTTCTTCTCTATGCTTCTCGTCTCTCTGAAAATATTCCCAAGTTCTTCGTTCAGTTGACTCCTCTTTTTTGTCAGTTTTTCCAGCTTCTCTTCCGAGAACTCACCTTTGCCCACTAACTTCTGCAACTGTTCAATACTCGCAGGCTTTCCATCGACCAGAGGCGCTATCTCCGGCTTGGAGAAAGGACCTACCTGAACCTGCACAAGAATAAACCCCTGTTTCTTCACCTTCTTCTCGAATCCGGACACCAGCTTCTTTTCTATCTCCCTGTACTTGTCTACTAGCTTGTTTCTCTGGTTCTGATAACTTTCGCTCTCAAAAATGAGTGGAATGCTCTTTACAAGGTCCTTCACCAGCTCGTCCATGTCCTTCTTGAATAATTTTCCTTTGCCCGCAGGTAGGCTCATCAATCTGGGCATATCCGGATTGGCAAAGTTGTTCACGTAGCATTTGTCATCTGGAATCCTCTCTTTCTTCCCCACTTCCTCCAGAAGACACTTCACAGAAGTTGTCCTGCCCGTACCCACTGCACCCGTCACGAAAACATTGTAGCCGACGCCTTCTATGTCCAGTCCCATCCTGAGAGCCTTGACCGCCTTATCCTGACCGATTATGGTATTGCAGACCTTCAGATTCTTTGTACTTTTGAACTTGAATACGTCCGCCCCGCATGTCCATCGAAGCTTGCTCACCGGAACTTCTTTGAACTTCTTCTTGCTTTTTTTCAGTTTCCTCGCCATCTACTCTATCCTCCCTTTTGATTGATCTTATTGAACAATTCTGTTGCTTTTGTGCTGCGCCAGACAATTAATCTACCACAGTCCAAGGGTTCTGTCAATAAGGAGCGATGGGCACTTACACCAGAATACTGGAACCACAAGATTAACACAGAAAAACATTGATCCCTCAGCAAAACCATAAGTAAAGAATCTTGTGATAATCTTGTGTTTACATGGTTTTGAAACTGACGACTGAAAGCCGAAAGTTGGGCTTTCGATTTTCGATCTTCGATTTTCGATTTTTCTTTGGGCTTAAGTGGCGACTAGAAGATCGGTTCTGACCTGCTCAAAAAGAAATTTGCGGGGTTTACGGCATTTCCGTCTATCCTCACCTCATAGTGCACGTGCGGGCCTATGGCCTGACCAGTTTTTCCTATGGTCGCTATTATCTGCCCCCTTTTCACAAGGTTGCCCGTTCTCGCCTTTGCCATGGAGCAATGTCCATACCAGGTCGAGCGTCCCCGGCCATGATCCACTTTCACGAGAAGACCATATCCGCCCCTGTAGCCAACGAAGGAGACCCTTCCGTCAGCGGTTGCATATATGGGTGTGCCTTTGGGTGCAGCGATGTCCACCCCCCTGTGCATCTCCATACGCCCGGTGAAGGGATTCTTCCTCTGCCCGTAACCGGCTACCATCCATCCTGACGCGGGCCTGATAGAGGGGGTGTGGTCAACCGTGTATCTCTGCTCTACCGCATGTTTCAAAACCTCACTGTAACTTTCCTTACGCGCGGACACCAGTCTGACAAGAGCATCCAGCTTGGCCGCAACCTCAGTATCGGATTTGCTCCGCCAGTCTGAACTCAATTTGCCAGCGAGCTGTGAGACCTCCTGTTCATCCAGCCTGAGGTCGCAGAGCATTCTCACCTGTCTGTCAAGTCTTCTCAGGGTCTCCATGTTCGCATCAAGGGCCACCAAATCGCTGGTGAAATCCTCAATCTTCTTCCTGAGAACACGATTCTCGGCCTTTCGAGCTGCAATCGCCGATGCATTCACAATTCTTTCCAGGCGATACCTCGCATACATACCTGATGCCACAACAAGAAATAGCAGGACGACTCCGATCAGGCCCAAAACGATATAATGCAGCCTGACAGAAATCGCCCTGCCACCCACCTGGGGTATGACCATCAATGTCAGAAGCTTCTTGCTCACGGCCTAGAGAAAGCTCTTCAGTTTCTCACTTTCCGGGGCATTCCTCAGCCTGGAAAGTGCCCTCTCTTTTATCTGTCTCACCCTCTCCCTGGACAGACCTAGGATAGTGCCTATCTCTTCAAGGGTATGAGGTCTCTCCTCCTCCAGCCCAAAATAGAGCCTCAATATCTTCGCCTCGCGCGGAGCCAGACTCCTCACGGCCTTCTCCATCTCCTCGATAAAAGTCTCTTTCTCCAGGAATTCCTCTGGAGAAGGATAGAGGGTCGATTCAATCACGTCTATAAGTGTAGCTGTCTCGCTGTCAGAGGTAGGGACATCGAGTGAGATATCCTTTCTTGCTATTGCAACCGCATCCGTAACATCTTTTGTATCCAGCCCTAGCCTTTCAGCGATCTCTTCTCCTGTAGGTTCGCGTCCAATCTCCTGGCCAATAGCTCTTGCCGCTTGTGCGACCTTCCTGATCTTCCCGGCTTTATTCATAGGCAACCTGACAATCTTCGACTGCTCTGCGACAGCTCTGAGTATGGCCTGTCTTATCCACCATATCGCATATGATATGAATCTTACACTTTTTCTCTCATCAAACTTGGTTACGGCACGGATGAGGCCAACGTTGCCTTCATCTATCAAGTCAACGAGGGAAATATTCCTGTTCTGGTACGCCTTGGCTACCTTCACAACAAATCTCAAATTGGCAGACACAAGCTGCTCCCTAGCCTTGGGGTCCCCCCCTCTCGCTTTGCGAGCCAGCTCATATTCTTGCTCCCTTGATAGCAGGGGTATTCTGGATATTTCCCTCAAGTAGATGTTGAGAGACCCTCCATCCAGTCTCCCGGACGGCGAGCGATCCCTGGTTCCCTTCTTGCCGGCCAAGGGGCCACACCTCCTATACGATTATTCTGGTCTCACAGCTACGAATTTGTGCCTGCCACTTCTGCTGCTTCTCACCCAGAAGAGTATGGGTCTTGTCTCACCGGAAAGAATCTTTTTCGCCTTCTCATAGTCACGGACATTCTCGACATCATGCTGGCCGACTCTGCGAATTACATCTCCAACAATAATGCCGGCGTCGGCGCTAGGGGAATCAGGAAAGACTCCTACCACCACAACTCCTCTCCTATCGGGAGAATCCTGGAGTTCCAGACCCAGCCAGTTTGCGCTTTCCTCCATCTCCTCACTCTTCAATGGCCTGTTCTCAGCGACCTCTTCAGGCATCTTCGCTATCTTCACTTTGAATGTTTTTGCCTTGCCTTTTCTGACCACCTTCACCGTTGCAGCCTTGCCCACAGGAAAAACAGCCACAGAACCCTGAAGATCAGGAACGCTTCCTATCGGCTTCCGGTCGAACTCAATGATAACATCCTGAGACTTCATTCCCGCCTTCTCAGCAGGACCATCCGGAATCACTTCGTTTACTATGAGTCCATGGTCAACCCCAAGAGCCTCCTTCATATCCGAAGTGAGAGGCTGAATATATACTCCCAGCCATCCTCGCTCCACCTTCCCCTTCTTTATGAGTTGTGGAAAGACCGTCTTTGCCAGATCAATGGGGACAGCAAATCCAACCCCCGCAGAGTATCCTGTGCTTGTGGATATGGCTGTGTTTATCCCTACAACCTTTCCTTCGAGGTTGAGAAGAGGGCCTCCCGAATTCCCCGGATTGATGGCCGCATCAGTCTGGAGGAAGTCCTGTTGACTGGCTCCTTCCATGAGCAAGAGGTTGCTCCTTCCCTTTGCACTGATTACACCGACAGTAACAGTCCCTTCAAACCCAAATGGGTTCCCGATGGCTATAACCCAATCCCCAATTCTAACCTTGCTTGAACTGCCAAGTTCAGCCACCGGCAAACGCTTGTGTGCTTCGACCTTCAACACAGCCAAGTCTGTCCTTACATCTACTCCCACCAACTTCACCTCATCGCCCTTGTACTCAGTGCCGTCATGCAGGGTCACCACGAACTTGTCTGCCCCATCAATCACGTGGTTGTTTGTAAGAATATATCCCCTCGAATCGACAATCACACCTGAACCCAGACTGGCTACTTTTCTTTCCCCAGGAGGATTTTTGAAAAGCTCATCAAAGTCTCGGTCCCAGAACTTGAATCGGAATGGAAGCTTCCGGCTGATTACCTTTTCAGCACTAATATTCACTACAGAGGGCATGACCGCGTTGGCCGCCTCACCAAACATGTTCTGCAATTCGACCGCAGATGCCCGTACGTTAGCCTGAGCCTTCGCTTCTGGTGCCAGGTTCAGGTTAGAGGCAATCGTCAATCCTATCAGAAATCCAACAGCCGCGAAGACCCCCAGAAGAGCCCCCGTGGTCACAAAGGAATGTCTCATCTTCATTCAGTCCTCCATATACTCCCGGAGCCACCAAGAGACTTAATTGCCCCTCTCAGTCGCCCATCTCTTCCTCTATTTCAACCTTTACCAGAGGGAAATTGATGGCGTTTCTCTCTCCATTGTCATAGATTTCGAGGATTATTTTCACACCCGACAGGTTGACGCGTCTTACCCTTGTCAGATAGCATATGTAGCGAAGCCGCCCTATGTCACTCTCTGAGTATATCCTTCTCTTGCCAGAACGGTGAGGTTCGATCAGGCCTTCTCTTTCATAAAGCCTCAAAGTCTGCGCGTGGACGCCAACCAGTCTGGCTGCCACGCTTATGACATAAACGGGAGTTTCTGGCCCAATCTTTTCCATAGCTATCCTAACCTAAGAGGAAGGGGCGGATATCTTCACTACTTGACCTCTATGCCGATCTCCTTTGGTTTAGCTTTCTCTGCCTTGGGAAGCCTTACCTCAAGCATTCCATCTTTGTATGTTGCTTTCGTCTTGCCCGCCTCAACCTCCACAGGCAGGGGCACGACTCTCTGAAACCTACCGTACGTTCTCTCAATTCTATGATATGTCCCCTCTTTTTCTTCCTTTTCTTTAGACCTCTCGCCTGCAATCTGCAGCCTTCCCTCTGAAACGGATATCTTGATATCCTCCTTCTTCATGCCGGGTAGTTCTGCCCTGATAAGAATATCATCCTTGGTCTCCTCAATATCTACCAAAGGCGCCCAGATGCCCTTCATCACACTCCTTTTTGCAGGCATCCTGCCGAAGAATCCATCGAAAAGCCTATCTATCTCATCCCGAATCGAGACCATGTCTCTGAACGGATCCCATTTCATGATCTCCATTGTAGTTCCCTCCTTTTGTTCCTGACAGCGGTCATACTACCGCCCCTTCCTCATCTCAAACATCAATCACCCATAATATAATACATGAGTCGTATATTGTCAAGTTTTTTTATAGCACTGCGTAAAGAATCTTCCCTCTTCTATTGTTAACACTCAATCAGCCAAAGATTTAGCCTCCAAACATGCCAGAAGGCCTCCCCGACCTGCTGCCTTGCAGAGAGACCCTCCAGCGATCCCCGAGGGTTTCGGCGCTTCATCTTAAAGGAGACGACTCCTGCACGGAAAAGTTCCTTCAAAGAACACACAAATCCCAACCTGCACCAGTAACAGCTCCTGCCTACGAGCTTGCGTAGGTTGGATGCTGGGTGTCCATCCTCTTTTCTTTCCACACATTCTTCTTCAGGGCTATCCTCAAGACCTCATCCTGGGATGAGACAAGCCTTATCTCAACCCCATGTTTTGCCCTTTCTGGAAGCTCTTTGATATCCTTCGAATTTTTCTTGGGGACTATGACCGTCTTGACGCCTGCTCGCTGGGCCGCCACAATCTTCTCACTCAGGCCCCCCACGGGCAGCACCTTGCCTCTCAGCGTTATCTCACCAGTCATTGCTACATCTCTTCTCACTGGAGTTGCTGTAAGTGCAGAAACCATTGCAGTAGCGATGGCAACCCCGGCTGATGGACCATCCTTGGGTATTGCCCCCTCAGGAATGTGGACGTGGAGATCATACCTCCTGTAGAAATTTCTATCCAGGCCGAACTCCTCGGACCTCGATCTCACATAACTGAATGCAGCGCGAGCCGATTCCTTCATAACATCACCAAGCTGTCCCGTAAGTATCAGCTCGCCCTTGCCTCTCAACACTCCAATCTCTACCGCAATCGTGTCTCCACCCATTTCCGTCCAGGCAAGACCCGTGGCAACCCCCACTTCATCTGCCAGGGCGATTTCATCTTCAAGGTATCTGGGAACACCAAGGAAATCCTCTACAAGCTTTACTCCAATCCTCCTAGGTGGTTTCTCCTCACCAGCGATTCTGGTGGCTATCTTCCTGCATATTGAAGCTATCTCCCTCTCCAGATTCCTTACACCCGCCTCTTTAGTGTAGCACCGTATTATCTTCAGAAGTGCCTCTTCTGTGAACTTGACATGCTTGTCTCCCAGACCGTGGGCCGCTATCTGTTTTGGTACCAGGAAGCCCTTCGCAATCTCAAGCTTCTCATGCTCAAGATAGCCAGGGAGCCTTATCACCTCCATCCTGTCCACAAGGGCTGGCGGGACCGTGTGCAGCACGTTGGCAGTGCATATGAACAGGACCTCAGATAAATCAAACTCAACCTCCAGGTAGTGGTCGCTGAACGTACTGTTAACCTCGGGGTCCAGAACTTCCAATAGTGCAGATGCAGGGTCACCCCTGAAATCGGCCCCAAGTTTGTCCACCTCATCGAGAAGGAAAACAGGATTCTTCGTGCCAGCATCCTTCATCCTTTGAATAATCCTTCCCGGCAGAGCACCAATGTAAGTCCTTCTATGGCCTCTTATCTCGGCCTCGTCTCGGACTCCACCTAGAGAGGAACGCACAAATTTCCTGTCCAGTGCCCTCGCTATCGACTTTCCGAGTGAGGTCTTGCCCACCCCAGGTGCACCCACAAAACACAAGATCTGACCCTTCATCCTTCTCACCAGCTTCAGAACTGCAAGATATTCGATCAATCTTTGTTTGACCTTCTCCAGGCCATAGTGGTCTTGGTCCAGTATCTTGCGAGCGTTCTTGATATCAAGATTATCCCGTGTCCTGGTCTTCCAGGGCATTGAAACCAGCCAGTCCAGATAATTCCTGATTACGGCAGCCTCAGGAGAAGTGGACGTCATTCTCATAAGGCGACCCAATTCCCTGTACGCTTTCTCCGAAGCATCCTCTGACATTCCACTCTGGTCTATCGCCTTGGATAGTTCCCGTAGTTCCTCGTCGACCTCCTCCTCATACCCTAACTCTTTCTTTATCGCCTTCATTTTCTCATGAAGATAGAACTCCTTCTGGTTTTTTGTAAGCTGATCTTTCACCTCGACATCCAGTTTCCTCTCAAGTCTCAGAATCTCAATCTCCGTAGACAGATGCTTTCCCAGAAGATCCAACTGGATCTTCGTGTTCGCCGATTCAAGCATGGCTTGCTTCGCGTCTGTACCGAGAAGTGTATCAGCACACATGGTATCTGTCAGCTTTCCTGAATCCTTAAGGTAGGCTGTTGACGCCAGCACCTCATCAGGAACTTTTGGATTCAATCTTATGTACTCCTCAAACTGGCCTTTCACCGACCTGAGGAGGGCCTTGGTCTCTTTCGTTTCTGTAACTCTTCTGGGGTAGATAGTGACCCTGGCGCGCATATGGTCTTCTTCTTTCTGGATCTTTTGTATTTTGGCTCTGGCCAGGCCCTCTGCAAGTATCCTCACTGTGCCGTCCGGGAGCCTCAATATTTGCGCAATCCGGGAAATGGTGCCAACACTATAGATGTCCTTCTCTTTTGGCCGGGCAGTTTCCGCCCTTCTCTGTGCCACAAGGAAAATGATTCTGTCCTTGGACATTGCTGCGTCAACAGCGCTTACTGAACCTCTCCTTCCCACCATGAGAGGAATGACGATGCTAGGGAACACGACTACGTCTCGGAGAGGGAGCAGCGGGAGTACGTTACTCACCTCAATCACTTCATCATCGCTCTTTATTCTGATCAAGACTTCCCCTCCACTGACACTCTGTTCATTTGGCCACTTGAGCTTGCGGACTTCTCCTTTCGCCAATGGCCTGGAGTCAGGCTTTCTTTCTTCTTTTGGTCCTCAGCACGTAGATGGGTTCGGCCTTGCGCCTCACAACCTCTTTGGTGATAATACACTCCTTCACGCCCTGGTTGGAAGGCAGATGATACATGATATCTAGCATGGACGACTCAAGCACTGCTCGCAATCCCCTCGCTCCAGTTCCCCTCTCGTTAGCGAGCCTGGAAATCTCCTTCAGCGCTTCCTCCTGGAACGTGAGCTTGACACCCTCCATCTCAAAGAACCTCTGGTACTGTCTGCAAATAGCGTTCTTGGGCTTGGTCAGTATGTCAACAAGAGCGTCTTCAGACAGCTCATGCAAGGAGCAGGTGACAGGAAGCCTTCCCACAAACTCCGGGATCAACCCGTAGTGTACCAAATCTTTGGGCTCCACATGGGCAAGTATCTCACCGATTCTCTTCTCTACCTTGCGTCTGATATCTGCCCCGAACCCCAAACTCTTGCCAGCAATTCTTCTCTCAACTATATGCTCGAGCCCATCAAAGGTTCCGCCGCATATGAAAAGTACGTTGCGCGTATCCAGTTGAATATAGTTCTGCTCGGGATGCTTCCTCCCCCCCTGTGGCGGGACATTGGCGACATCACCCTCAAGGATTTTTAGCAGTGCTTGCTGGACACCCTCGCCAGAAACGTCTCTGGTGATGGAAGGATTGTCACTCTTCCTCGATATCTTGTCTATCTCGTCGATGTAGACAATACCCACCTCCGCCTTTTCCACATCGAAGTCTGCCGCTCGAAGAAGCCTCACCAGGATGTTCTCAACATCTTCGCCAACGTACCCCGCCTCTGTCAGAGCAGTAGCATCTGATATGGAAAATGGCACCTTCAGAATCCTCGCCAGTGTCTGTGCAAGAAGAGTCTTCCCCACACCGGTAGGACCCATCAGAAGTATGTTGGACTTCTCAAGGTCCATGTACTGCCGACCGGTCAGCACTCTTTTGTAGTGATTGTAAACTGCAACAGAAAGAACCTTCTTTGCAGTCTCCTGTCCTATGACAAACTGATCAAGAGCCGACTTGATTTCCACAGGCTGGGGGACTGCCGTGCTCGCATTGGCCAGATCCCTCGACTCTTCTTCTAGGATTCTGTGGCAAACCTTCACACAATCGGAGCAGATATAGGTGCTTCCACTCGACATGAGCCTTCTGCTCGTAGTCCGGGGCTTGTTGCAGAACGAACACCTGGGAGTTTTTGCGGGCTTTGACATCTACTTTTTCACCTTGCTTGTAATCACCTCGTCCACGATCCCATATTCTTGCGCATCTGGAGCAGACATCCAGTAGTTTCTGTCCGTGTCTCTTGAAATCTTTTCGACCTTCTGACCGGTATGACGAGAGAAGATTTCGTTTATCTGCTCCCTGAGATGTACTATCTCTTTCGCATGAATCTCAATGTCAGCGGCCTGGCCTGAGACCCCACCCATGGGTTGATGTATGAGAACCCTTGCATGGGGTAGAGCGAATCTCTTCCCCTTCGTTCCCGCTGCAAGCAGGAGAGCGGCCATGCTTGCAGCCATTCCCATGCAGAACGTAGCTACATCGGGTTTTATGTACATCATCGTATCGTAGATGGCCAACCCAGAAGAAACGAGGCCCCCAGCCGAATTGACGTACAGGTTTATGTCCTTGTCCGGATCTTCCACTTCAAGAAAAAGAAGCTGGGCGATTACGAGATTGGCAATAGTGTCGTCTATAACAGACCCTACGAAGATAATCCTGTCCTTGAGAAGCCTGGAAAATATGTCGTACGCCCGCTCGCCTCTTGCACTCTGTTCAATTACTACGGGAACCATCTCTCCTCCTCACCTTTTTTTTGCCTTATCTATGAGATAATCTAGAACCTTTTCCCGTTTAATGGAGCTCTTTATCTGTTCGATGCGTCCGCGTATTTCGAGCTTGTCCCTCATGACCCTGAAATCAAAGCCCAGGTCCTCGGCGATTTTCTCCACCCTTCTATTTACGTCCTCCTGTTCAGCGGAGATATCCAAAGCCTTTGCCAGCTTCTCAAGAAGTATCACCCTCTTAGCCAGCCAGACTGCGTTCTCGTAGTCCTTCACACCTGCGTCACTGACAAAGGTTTCGACCAAGGACTGAGGAGGTTCAAACCGGTTACGCTCAATCAGGCCATCAGTAACCTCCTTCTCCCATTCTGCCCTCACACGCCTTCTTGTCTTCTCGCTCAGTTCTTCTGTGACCTTTCGGATGAGCTCCTTCAAGCTGTCCGCCCCAATATCCCTCGCAAACGCTTCATTCAGTTCTGGAACCAGCCTTTCCTTCACTTCCTTTATCTTCACCCGCACGGGCAGCTTCTTTCCGGCTACCCCCTTCAGGGGGACTTGAGGGGAAAAACTGATCAGCACCTCTCTGTCGTCACCAGCCTTCACCCCAAGCAGGCCCTCGTCCAGCTCTTTCTGCCCGGTCTCTCCCAGCAGAAGCGAATAGTTGGACACTCTTCCATCGGGTACGGGATGTTTCTTCTCGTCCATTATGCGATAGTCGACAACTATAAGGTCGCCAGTGCGGGCCTCTCTCTTTACAGGCTCTAGGTTAGCGTTCATCTGTCTCAAGGCCTCAATCCTCTTTTCTATGGCATCTTTAGAAGGTTTCGCATCCTTATTTGTTATCGACAGACCCTCGTAATCCTTGACCTCAAACTCAGGCACGATTTCGAAGGTTGCCTTGAACGAAAGCTCTTTGCTGGGTTCAAAGTTCACCTCATCTATCTCTGCCTGGGTGATTGGATTCACGTCCTTCTCCTTGATGGCTTGCCTGTAGACTGAGGGAATCGCATTCTCTACTGCTTCACTCTCAATCGACTTCCCATATCTCGCCTTCACCAGATCTCTCGGAGCCTTCCCTTTCCTGAATCCTGGAATCTCAGCCTTATGAGCATACTCACCGTAGAGTCTCTCGATCTCCCGTTCCACAGGAGTGGCGTCTGACTTGATCTTCAAAGCGATCTTCCACGATTTTATCTGCTCCACTGAAATGTCCAAACTCATCCTCTCGTATCTCAAAAGCAAACCGAGGGTCGCGATTCGTGCGAGAGGGGGGACTCGAACCCCCATCCCTTAATGGGACTGGATCCTAAATCCAGCGCGTCTGCCAGTTCCGCCACCCTCGCGTAGAATCGATATACCTAACCTTATACTCTACCCACTGAAAACCCCTCTGTCAAGCAGAATATCAGACGGGACAAGAACTTACCCGAACAGCTGTAAGCTATCACCACGTGGGGACCCCGTGGAACGGGGCAAGCAGGTATGGACTTTTGGACTTTTGATTGACTGCAAACTGCGAATTCGAGGTTTTGGACCCTTGAACAATATTGAACATTTGAACCACTGTATCCTCGAAACCTGGAGCCTTTGCACATGTGTTGTTGAACATTTGAACAATATTGAACATTTGAACGCTTAAAGCTTTTCACTCTCAAACTAGGCACTAGTTGAACATTTGAACCACTGTATCCTCGAAACCTGGAGCCTTTGCACATGTGTTGTTGAACATTTGAACAATATTGAACATTTGAACGCTTAAAGCTTTTCACTCTCAAACTAGGCACTAGTTGAACATTTGAACCACTGT
>SOJN01000134.1 GCA_004376575.1 candidate division TA06 bacterium
CTGCGACGATATCACATCACCTCCACATTTTACGGGCAGTGGATGTTGTACGCTACGAGACGAAGGGAAGGAATGCTGTGTATTGGCTGAAGGCCGAACTTGTTCCTGCCCTGCTAGCAGTTGCAGAGCGCTGCGCCGCAAAGCTCCAGATGCAAGGGAAGAAGGGATAGTCAGACATGTTGACAATTAACCGAAATATAGGCATTTCAATAGCTGGGATCCTGAGGGCAGCCGAAGGGGTCAACATGTCAACAGGTACGGGGATGGTCTGGCTGGGACAATTTAGAATTAAGAAAGCGTTTGCTCGGTGCCCTCCGAATACTCGAAGGATTTACAACTTGACATTTGACAGAACTCACGTTTTCACAACCCTCTCGGAGAGGCAAAGACGGAGGTCAGTTTTCTCGTTCAGTTTGTCTTTCAGTCGCTCTCTGATCTTCTCCGAGCAAGCATTGTCGAAAACGAGCATCATGGTCTTGGCCATGAACGGGTGCCCGTCTGGCAATCTCTTGGATTCCTCAAGCTTTTTGTGGTCTTGGAAGACTTTTTTGCAGAATGTGTCGATACTTCGGTCTCGGTTTTCTCCTCGTGATTCCATCGGTGGGTCTCTGTTGAACATGAATTCGAGTCCATACAATACAGCTGGCGAAGGAGCTCTTCTGAAGTTCTCGGTAACCAGCTCAAAATCCTGCCCTTTGGCAAGTCTGTAGCCCACGGCTTGTATGAATTCTGGATTCAAGACGACGATATCGTAGTGGCCGCGCTGATACTTGCCTCCCTTGGACGTTCGATCACCCTCGCCCTTGACCGCGAAACCAACGCCGCCCATGTCGCACCGAAAAGGCGTGGGATATTCCCGGTGGACTAGGTAGTGACGCTGTCCGTGTCGGTCTGGCTTCGTGGCCCACTCTAGGCCTTCCTGAATCAGAGCGTAGAATCGACAGACAACGTCATTCTCGGTATAGAAGAGAGTTCCGTCCTTCTCGAATTGCTCCTCCAATTCGTCGATGGCCTCTTCAACTCTTGCTTTGATCACCTCTGAATCCATCTGTTTCCTCCATTACGATTAGACGTTCAACCTTGAAACGTGAATTCTCACGCCGATCAACGAAGGAGGGCCATCTTCTTAGTGTCCGTGAAGTCGCCGGACGAAAAGGCTCTTGGCTCTCTCAAAACGAGGCTTTTACTATACACATTATGAGCAATGCAATGGCAATTCCAAGTACAATTGCCCCAGTGCGCCAGAGATCCAGGCGCTTCTTGAGAGCTTCAATCTCAACACGATCCGTCGCCGTCTTTTCTGTTACAGCACCAAGGTAACTGTCAACGGACATGGCGCTGATGCACGGCGAGCCTAGCACGTCACGGGGAGCCCGGATTAGAAAAACGATATCCCCTTTCCGGCGGATAGGAACACCAATGGCATCCCATATAGTGAGTGCTGTTACGGCTTGATCCAATGATCGCATCAGGCGCCGGGTTGGTGCCCCAGAAAGCTCTTGCCAACCCGTAAGTGTAGGTTCGTGGCCCAGCTGGTCAAGTGCCTCTCGTATTACCTCGACTTCCGCATGGAACTCCTTTTCAAGCTCAGGAACTCCGCTCTCCATACCGTAGTCTGAGTTCAGTTGATTCGCAAAACCTGGCGCCGAGGGCCACCAGCACCAGGGGAAGGGCCCCGGCTGGTCTGCAATCCGGTTTGGCCCACAATCAAGTTTCTCACGGACTCGGTTGATTATTTCAATATAGGTTATTGAGCTACTCTTAGGCACTGCTGGCCACCTCCGAGTTATATGATTGTGTGCCGTCCAGCCACTGACAGAAGTGGTATAAATCCTGGATCAGACCTCGAAAACCGAATATTGACAATTCTTGCCCGCTCGATTCTTTAAAACCGATATTCTCTTCACTTCTCATGAGCGATTCTATCCGACCCCACCCCTGCCGTCAACTGAACACCCAGAGACGTGAGATATAAGATTACTCAATACGCATCTCTATTAGGTTAGTTTTGCTCCCCGTGCGACATTATGCAAGAGTCGTTTTGTCAAAAGGGCTAGTCGTGGATACCAAATCTGTCCAGAAGCACTGACCCCGGATCTTCGATGCCAACAGAGTGTGTTTACTCTTCTTCTATCTCTATTTGAAGCTCCTCTGGCTTAGGCGTCGACATATGGTCGTGCAGTATGAGCCATTTCGTGCCCTTCTTTCTCAATATAGCTGTAGCCAAACCTTCTTCCTTTGCAAGCACTTCGCCTTCTGCACCCACTTTCATAGTGTATGAGAAGGTTACCCAGGCAATCTGTCCTATGACGTGCGGTTCTATTGACTGCACCCTTAGTGACCAGCGAAACGGATTACCAAGGTCAATTGCCTCCGCTATTTCCTTGACAATGTTTTGCATCTCTAATAGATTAGAAGACTCTCCGTCACTAATTCCCTCGTAATCTTTGTCATAGAACTTCAGGATTGATTCCTCGTCTGTGGTTTTGGGGAAGCTGGTGATGGCCTTGGCAAAGTCCCTAATGGTCTTCACCACGGCGGCACTCTCAGGGCTTTCCTGCCCACTTCCGACAGCGTATGGAACTGCTAATGCCAACAAAAATAAAAATGGAATCACCAATCTCTTCATCTCATTCACCTCCTCTCGGTTTCGGACTTCCTAAAGCTATGGATGCTTGCCTGCTTTCCAGATTCTCCGTTCGCCTATGAACTGCAAGTTGTGGTACGGAACCTTCGTGACGTCCTCTCAAAATACTCACCCGGAGTGTGGGGAAGGTGCCTCACTTTTTGACAAAATATGCTCTCGCAAGACTGAAACCTCATCTCTTGCCCCCATACGGAGTGGCCTGAGCAAACACAGTCACAATTCGTTGATTGAGCAGATGGTAGTTAGGTAGCCCTATCTTTTTTCTGACTCTGTCGAGAATGGTTTCCCAGCCTGCGACGGTTTGCGGACCCTTCTTGGGCTTTGTGTCTCCGACGAAGTAGAGGAAGACCAACCACGTCGGGACTTCAGCTACGATGTTCATGAAATACAGGTGAGCAACGCGGTTCGCATACTGGTAGTGCCCGTGCAACCAGTCAGCATCTGCTTTCACACCGAGTACTCGCTTGACAGTTGCGAAACTGCGTTCGATCTTCTCACGGCTTCTTGTGGACGCTCCGCATGTTCCTTTCAGTTCGCCACGGTGACTCTTGGCCTCGAGGAGGATGACTCCCTTGGCGCCATTGTTGCCCTCAATCGTTGCGAGTGCGTCCCAAACAGGTCCGCCAGATGGCCAGAAGTCCTTGAGTTCGCTCCAGTGCTCTTTACAGTCAACCTTGTCAAGGAACTGTTTGTCCTGGTATTCGCAGTAGTCCTCAGAAGCCAGCGGCGAGACCCAGTCGGGCTGACCGGCTACGAACTCCCGCAAGGAAGGACTAGCGTTGAGAACCAGGCAGTTAAGGTATTCACGGTGCTCCTTGACCAGCTTTCGGAGCTGGAACTGACTGCCCTTCGACTCTAGATTGAGATCTTGTGCGCTCTGCATCGCCTATTCCACTCTTTTTGCTCGACACCTCACAACTGGACTACTTTGGCGTCTTGAGATACTGTTTTTTCATCTCTAGTCTCGCAGTGTTCAGGGCAGTCTCCAGTTCCCCCATCGCCTTTGTCAGCCTTCCGGTTCTATCTTTCCCGAGCGACAATCCGAGTTTGCACAGTGTTGTTAAGCCGCCTAGTTCTTCCAGCTTGTCAATCATTTTGCCAGCCTCTTCTTCCGGAGTCAGTCCCCACAAGGCGTCCTCGACCTCTCCCAGATCTGTTTTGACGCTGGAAACATAACCCTTGACAGCACTTGTAAGCCCTAGCATGTTCGCCAGGTCTTCCACAACGATGGCATAAGCCTTGGCTCTCCCAACCTTCAGCCTCAAATCATCCTGAGCCTCTTCTTGCGATTCGCAATCTGAGAGCGATAGCTTGATCGCCATTCGGAGGTCACCCGCGATCACTTCGCATTCCTCAAGATTCTCCTTGATACCGGGAGCATTCTTCAGGAAGTCTGAGCCTACAAGCCCGATGGCCACAAGATATGCCCATGCGTACTCCGCATTGTGCAGAAGACGCTCGGCTTCCTCCCTTGATGAAATACCCAGAAGAGCGTTTTCGATTTCGTCCAGCGCGCCATCTACTCGTGACACATATGATACCACTTGTTTAGGTGGATCCAGCGGGGTCAAAGCGACCTTTAAGGCATTGAAGTTAATCCGAAGCTCTTCTGTTTTCTCAAACGCCTTTGTCCCAACTGGCCCCTCACTCGCTTCTGTAACACACGGCCCAGAAACAAGGGACAATACAATGAGTAGCGCTACAGCTCCTACAATACAGACCACTCTATTCATTTCTCCTTTCCTCCTTGCTTGACCGGAGGAGCCCCGGTCACGTGGTTGAACCAAAGAACAGCAATCTAGCATCCGACCTCAGTCTTTTGTTGTGGTAAGAATCCACACCCACAGTCACAAATCCACGGTTCCTTTGATTCGAGAGTACCCAGAGTCTGTGAACCACAGAACGTGTATGCCCAGGTCGTTGAGAAACTCCTTGCTACCCTTGTCAGTCTCACGCGCTACCACCACTGTGATGCTCGGAGACGGTGCAAGACGTTTTTACATTTCTCTTATACTTTGGGTGCATAGGCGCCCTCCAGTTTCTTTGCCAAAACTCGACCCAGTGTAGCAAAAAAGGCCTAATACGTCAAGGGGCTGCTCACAAGAACACCCCCAAATCCCCACCATCCCCGACATACCCGAACCCATGCCCCTCTCATATGCACATATGTACATATGTGCATATGTTGGAATGTGCACATGCTGTTTGACAAGTGGTGTTTGATGTGTTATGGTGAATTTGCGTGAGCGGACCCCTCCCACGGGAGATATCTATGGAGGATATGGTAAGGGCTTTCAGTGCCTTAGGCAACAGAAGGCGTTTCAAGATTGTCGTTTCACTATTGGAGTCGGGCGGAATCACGGTGGGTGAGATCAGCCGCTGGCACCGGATTCACCAAACGGCCGCGTCGCGGCATCTCAGAAAACTGGAAATTGCGGGGCTGGTGCGTGGCGAACAACGAGGACCGCATGTATACTACTCAGCGGAGGTGGATAGCTCTTCGTTGGCTATACGAAGCATTCTGGGAATCATCAAGAGATCCCCCAAACGCCGCGTGAAATAACTCTTCTACCTGATACTTGATATTGCTCATCCCCACATCTTCACATATGCGCATATGTACATATGTACATATGCGCACATGCGGCATCGTGTTACACCGGTCGGAGGCGGGGGAGAGATGCAGCCTTCAACCCGGCTGACTGGTGATAGTCAATAGCCACGCCGCTGAGAGTCTGCAGCGGACCGCTAGCAACTGCCAGTTATCTGAAGTCCTCCGACTGAACCATCATCTCCATCTTGTAAACTGCTTCTACGGGCATATCAGGCGCTGCTTTCTTGATAACTTGACGTACAGATTCAGCATCTTTCGCATCCCATTCACAGTACAGTTTGCCTTCCTCGCGCGCATACCAACTCCTCAGCCAATACGCGTCGCGTGTGAGACCTGCTTTCACGGCCTTGCCCATAGGTGTGGCGCTTCCCACGGTAAGCTCCTTGCCTACCGGATGCACAACCAAAAACTTGGCCATTCTTCTCACCTCCTTCGCCTGTGAATCTGTCAAACTGTTGAAATCAGGAGCCCCACGCAATACCAAAGGACGGGGCCACTTTACAGCTTAGAACGTAGATCTGAGAACGCAGAACTTGAGACGATATCCTCGTGATTTCTTCTGAGCGATTCTATCCCACTCCATCGCTGCTGTCAACGCCCCACAGGCTGTACGCTATGTGCAGTAAGACGAACGCACAAGGAATCGAAAATAGGACCAATAGCCACAAGATCAACGCAGAGAACGATGATCCCATAATAAAACTATGAATGATGAATCTTGTGGCAGTCTATGGAATGTGTGGTTTCAAGGGTTCCGTGTTGGATGTAGCGCAACGGATTGCGGCACTTATTGCCGTGTTAAGCTTATTAGATTCAAGTACTTATCCGTGAGGTCCTAAATTGACCCGAAACGCCACGGAAAATGGGCCTTGTTGGCCCCTCGGAGACTTCGGGAAATATCGCCATAACTCATTGTTTTGTAAGACATTATGTGGCCCTGTTCTTTTTCCGGCATGCTTCTTGTTATATACAGGAACGGCGCGGAAGGCAGACCGCGAAACCAAGCAAGAATGTGGCTCGGTATTAACCTTTGAATGGATAGGGAAGTATGGGAAAAACTTTATTGTCAGATTATGACGTTGGTAAACTCTGGAGCATGGTGCTCAATCCACGGCCCGCGTGGTTGAATGGATACCGGGGACTGGGCATTTACGAAGGAGAGATCAAGACACCCGATGAACAGCATGCTGAACTGGGCTTGCTTGTCGGGAATGACGCAAAAAAGAACTAGGAAGTTGACAGGGCAGCCAGAGAAGGCCACACTGTAGACCACAGCCCCGTTTACTCTTTGTTAGAGGTTGCAAGCGAAGCGCAGAGAGCTCGTTAGAAAGTCTCGATCCCGAGCGTAGCCCCGAGTCTATCGAGGGGCGAAGTCTAGGGAAGTTAATCCTGCTTAGTCTCTCTTGCTGAGACGGAGTCGAAGCTTAGAGAGAATTAGTCCTGGGCGATAGCCCAAGGACCAAGTCAAGGCGAGCAAAGCCGAAGGAAGATTATCAAGGGGAGGGAACCCGAACGGAACGAAGCCCAAGGGTAAAGTCTAGCCCCGGGCCAAATTCGGTTTTTTTCTTGACAGGTTTTGAAAAAACCTCTATGATTCAGTTAGGGTGGATACGGGCTGAGGGCGGTCTGAGACGGGCATTCTGAGAAGTCAGCTCTATCCCAAGCTTTCGTGAGAACCTACGCGCGCACGAGTATTGAACATCCTCGACACCCTCAATAGCCACGGTCTTGTGGGGGCTAGCTGCCAACCGCAAAAGGGTGCCTGCGCATGTTAGATCTACATCTTCAATGCAAGCCTATTGAGCTCCACGCCTATTCTCCGCTAGTGCGGGCGCAAAGGACCGTGATGAATTCTTTGATGGCTGGACGCCCGATGGCGGAATGTCCAAAGCAAAGGGGGCAGAGATGACTCGAAGGAAGCCGCTTTTCCTTAAGGGGTTCTTTTTTATTAGCCTTTCAAGTGCTCTTCTCTCTTGGGGGTTGCTCTCTTCCGCCCAGAGCGCGACGAGGATAGAGGAAAGAATCGATATCGGAGCGGACGCTGATTCGACCGAAACCATTCTCTGGGGGGACTGCTGTGAATGTATTCCATCGCCCTGCGACCCAGAGGGATCTTCCATAACCCTGCCCTATAAGAGTCGAGTTTGGGCAGAGGTCATTAGCACAATGGCAGGCGCTCCAATCACCTTCGGTCTGGAATCGCCATTTCACGAACACTATTGGGATGATGCAACACAGCACGTGGGGGCCGATACGATGGTCGGCTGCTTCCCGGAAGGGACTGAGCTACTTTTCCATATCCATCCTGGGGGTCCATGTATGAACCATGACATGTATCCTCTTGTATCGGGGTTTGGTCCTATCCGCACCTTGAACTTCGAGGATTATTGGGACTGCGACTGGAATGACCTTGTTGTTGACATAAGCCTCTTCCCTGTTTCCTCCTGTGCGTGGGTCCAAACTCTTAGGATGGCTGCTTCAAATGATGTGGGCTTACCCGAAGTGACAGATCCGGTCTTTTTGGCCAGGTTTACACAGAATGGGCGATTAGAAATCCTGGAAAATGAACCTGTGGGGGACCAGATTAGCTTCCTGGAGCCCATACCAGGCGAGAAATACATATCGTTTAAACTTCATTTCAATTTCGATGCTTATCCCTTCCATCCTTCCTGGGACCCTCAATATAAGATTGATATCGATATAGAGGGATTTCCTGACGCCATTTTTCAGCAGGGTGCAGGTTGGAGTGCCGTTATGCGGGTTATGCTCAGACACGAGGAAGTTACTGAAGCACATTTCGGAGACAAGAGAATGACAATTAATCTGAACTTTACAAACCCTGACGACGGAACTTCCGTGGGTTTCCAGACAATCAATACGACCCTCAAGGTCTTCTTTGCTAAGAAAGAGAATTGGGAGGGGTGGGGATCGATCACGAATTGGTTCTATTACTGGCGAATGATCAGTGCTCTACACGTTACACAAATAGAGGCTTTCAGATCAGTATACGGTGGGGGAAGTGGGGCACCGTGGGAGCCACTTGGTGAGTACAAACCCAAGGAGTATTTTGATAAATACATCATATACAAGGGTGCGGGTACTCGTCGGTCGATATCCATAGATAACGCAAACCCAAACGACCCACAGGACCCATGCTGCGGGGACCTGCGTTTTGTGCAGGGAATAGATGGTTTTGCTATGGTTTGCCGTCACGAGAATCGTCATAGGCAGTTCTTTTCGCTTTGGTATCGTGATTGGAAGGATTACGAAGAGCGGAGGGCTCAGGGTGAAGACCGGGATCGTGACTACGTGCCCAATCAGGTAGAAGTGGATGGAGGTCTCGACCCTGATAAGTCCTGCAGTCACCCCTGTTGTCCCTACAGGTGCGGACTTGGTGGTCGTATGAAAAATGATTTTGAGTGGTTGGTGTACCGCGAACAAGTAAACTGGGGATTCTATATCTGGGATCATCTTGATTGGGCCAGTCCGGGGAAGCAAACTGACCCGGGCT
>SOJN01000135.1 GCA_004376575.1 candidate division TA06 bacterium
AACCCAACACCTCACGGCACGAGCTGACGACAGCCATGCAGCACCTGTGCTAGCTCCCACCCGAAGGCGGGTCGTCGCCCTTTCGGGTTCCTACCACTAGCATGTCAAGCCCAGGTAAGGTTCTTCGCGTTGCGTCGAATTAAACCACATGCTCCACCGCTTGTGCGGGCCCCCGTCAATTCCTTTGAGTTTCAGCCTTGCGACCGTACTCCCCAGGCGGGGCACTTAATGCGTTAGCTTCGGCACAGATCCTCGTGGACCTACACCTAGTGCCCATCGTTTAGGGCTGGGACTACCAGGGTATCTAATCCTGTTCGCTCCCCCAGCTTTCGGACCTCAGCGTCAGCAACGGGCCAGAGAGCCGCCTTCGCCACTGGTGTTCCTCCCAATATCTACGCATTCCACCGCTACACTGGGAGTTCCACTCTCCTCTCCCGTGCTCAAGACCTATAGTATCGGACACGGTCTGTGAGTTGAGCCCACAGATTTCACATCCGACTTATAGGCCCGCCTACATCCCCTTTACGCCCAGTAATTCCGGGCAACGCTCGCTCCCTCCGTGTTACCGCGGCTGCTGGCACGGAGTTAGCCGGAGCTTTCTCTGGAGGTACCGTCATCACCCAAGCTTATTCGGCTTAGGTGACCTCGTCCCCCCTAACAGGAGTTTACAACCCGAAGGCCTTCATCCTCCACGCGGCGTCGCTGCGTCAGCCTTTCGGCCATTGCGCAAATTTCTAAACTGCTGCCTCCCGTAGGAGTCTGGGCCGTGTCTCAGTCCCAGTGTGGCCGTTCACCCTCTCAGGCCGGCTACCCATCTTCGCCTTGGTAGGCCTTTACCCTACCAACAAGCTAATGGGACGCGGACTCACCACCAGGCGGCAGCTTGCAAGCAGAGGCCACCTTTTATCCGTTAGCCATGCGACTTACGGACTTCATGCCGTATTAGCCCAGGTTTCCCCGAGTTATCCAGCTCCTAGAGGCAGATTATCCACGTGTTACTCACCCGTCCGCCACTAACCTGTCCAAAGCAAGCTCTAAACAGGTCCGTACGACTTGCATGTTTAAGACACGCCGCCAGCGTTAGCCCTGAGCCAGGATCAAACCCTCCGAAAGAAAAAAAGACCCTGCGGGCAATGCACGCTCTGTTTTCAAAGAACTTTTTGTCAATTGATAGATTAGCACCCTACCCCTGATTTGTCAAGGGCTTTTTTTCAAAAATCTATTTGCTGACAGGACTTACCCTCACAAACCTCCTTTTCCCCACCTTGAGGATGAAGTCCTTGTTCAAGGTGACCATCATATTCAGGTCTTTTATGCGGGTATTGTCTATATACACTCCGCCCTGAGAAACGAGGCGCCTGGCTTCTCCACTGCTTTCTGCAAGCCCGGCTTCGGTAAGAAGCTTCACAATCCAGATGCTCTTTTCGTCCCATTTCAGCCTGAGGGTCTCAATTTCGTCTGGAAGGCCCTTTTCCTTGAAGACCTTCTCGAACTCCTTGCGGGCAACAGAGGCGGCCCCTTTTGAGTGGTACATCGTTACCAGGGTTTCAGCCAGTCTCACCTTCAGATCCTTCGGGTTGGAAATCTTTGCCATGATTTCGCCGCGTATTTCCTCCAGCTCATCAGTGGTTATGTCTGTCGCCAGCTCAAAATAGGAGCATATCAATTCATCAGGTATGGACATAGCCTTGCCAAAGATCTCTCTGGGCGGCTCGCTGATTCCAATATAGTTGCCATAACTCTTGGACATCTTCTGGGTCCCGTCGGTTCCAACCAGAAGGGGCAGGGTGATGACAACTTCGGGTTCCTGGCCATATCCTCTCTGTATTTCTCTGGCAACCAGACAGTTCCATTTCTGGTCGGTGCCCCCCAGTTCTACATCTGCTTTCAGCATCACTGAATCATACCCCTGAACCAGAGGATACAAGAACTCAAGCATGCTTATGGGTTTGCCACTCTTGTATCTTCCCATGAAATCGTCTCTCTCGAGAAGGCGAGCCACGGTATACATGGAAGCGAGTTCCAGCACATCTTCAAACTTAAGAGGGGAACACCATCTGCTGTTGAAGTCAATCAGAGTCTTGTCGGGGTCGAGAATTTTGAATATCTGCTCTTTGTAGGTCTCAGCGTTCTCTTTGACTTCTTCCCTGGAAAGCCTCTTTCTCGCATCTGACTGTTCGCTGGGATCTCCTATCAGCCCTGTGAAATCGCCGATCAGAAAGATGACCTGGTGTCCCAATTCCTGAAACTGTTTCAACTTCCGTATGGGCACTGCGTTTCCTATGTGGATGTCCGGACAGGAAGGGTCGAAACCCGCTTTTATCCTTAGTGGCTTTCCGGTTTCAAGAGAGCGCTCAAGCTTCTTGAGGAGCTCTTCCTCAGAGATGATTTCGTCGGTTCCCCGCTTCAGTTCTTTCAGTTGTTCCTCAGCACTCAGCATATATCCCCACCTAGCAAAATCCAGGCCTTTGGCCTGATAGAAATACCTCTACCTTAGTTATCGACATGGCGGCGAAGGGACTCGAACCCCTGACCTAGTGATTATGATTCACCCGCTCTAACCAACTGAGCTACGCCGCCAGCAAATCTAAAAAAAGTATAACCAGAATTGCGTCGCGCCACATAAGATAGCAGATGTATTCACCACTGTCAACTCAAAACACTTTGCATGTGCTTACTAGTTGTTAGCTCTTCGCTTTCAAGAAAACCCTTTCACCACAGAGACTGAGTTGTGGTTACAAACCCTGGCAAGACCTCAGTGTCCTCAGTGGTTAGGTTTATTCACCACGGAGAACAGGGCGAAGGAGGTGCCTGCCCCTACATAGACCGTTGTGAAACTCCCGACGTTCTGAGCACTTCGACGGGGTCCCCATGCTTTGTGCTTGGCGTGTAGCGTACAGTGTACAGCGAATAGTATGTTGACCTGCGAGAGGTAGGTTCCTATAATCAGCAGGATCACTGTTTTTCTGATATTGGACAGGGGGAGAAGGATATGGTAATAACAGAACGGATTTCATTTGACACAAAGGGTTTCTGCGACCAGGTGGACATAACCCAGATGGTGCAGGAAAAGATAGACGGTTGCGACATCAAAAATGGCATTGTCCTTGTCTTTGTACCAGGTTCAACCGGGGCAATTACAACCATGGAGTTCGAGGGTGGGCTCGAGGCTGACATCAAGAAACTCATGGATAGAGTCGTTCCGGAGAGTGAAGAGTACGCGCACAACTTGACCTGGGGAGACGGGAACGGGTTCAGCCATGTGCGCTCCAGCCTGGTGGGGACAAGTTTTGCCGCGCCTGTCATAGGTGGGAAGATGGCTTTGGGGACCTGGCAGCAGATCGTCTTCCTTGATTTTGATAATAGAGCAAGGTCGAGAAAGTTAATTGTTCAGTTGGTTGGGGAGTAGTTGCCTCGTCCTTCGATCTCATTTACTCAGGACAGGTGCTGAGTGAACAACATATCGATGCACTAGTGCTTGGTAAGGGGAAGTTGCTCATCACGTGGCATATCCTGGATTTCGGAGAGTGGTGAGAATTTTATCACTTCCAGGAACGCGTTTACGACACTGGGGTCATATAGGGTTCCTGAGCCGTTTATGAGTGCGCGTACTGCTGCATCGTGGCTTAGCGCCACTCTGTAGGGCCTTTCAGAGGTGCTCGCATCATAGGAGTCGGCAACTCCTATGATGCGGGCTCCAAGAGGTATATCTATTCCTGAGAGCCCGGAAGGATATCCTGAACCATCGAAGCGCTCATGGTGGTGGAACAGATAGGATACGACTTTGGTGAGCGATGTTATGGGCTTGAGTATGTGTGCACCCCAGTCCACGTGCGACTTTATGTGATTATACTCCTCAACTGTAAGTCTGCCGGGTTTATTCAGTATTGATTCTCGTATGCCTATCTTCCCGATATCGTGAATCATTGCTGCCCTTCGTATTGTTTCGACTTCTGCTTTCGGGAGCCGCATCTTCTTGGCTATCTCCACGGACAACCTTGTTACTCTTTCTGTGTGTCCTCTTGTGTACACGTCCTTGGCTTCCAGGGCATTCGCCAGCATCTGTAAAGTATTGAGGTACAATTCCCCCAGTTTTGATGCCATTGAATTGATGCTGTTGGCAAGAAGACCAAACTCGTCCCTCCTGGACATTTCGATTCTGTATGCAAGGTCGCCGTTTCCTATCCTCTCAGCACCCTTGGCCAGTTTTTCTAGGGGCTTCATTATGATGCCGGCCATAATCATTGAGACTGCGATCCCGACACCCAACAAAACAAGCGCAACTACTGCAAGCCTGTTTCTACCCTGCTTAATGAACTCATCGACGACCAGTACAGGTATCCCGACGTGAACTGTACTTAGCTGGCGCTCTGTTGCCTCCCGGACTGGGGCAGAGAAGTCGTAGAAGAGCTGACCATTTCGAGAAGCGTAAATATCTATGATTCTGTTGTGTATAGGGTTGAGTAGCTGCCTTGATGAAGGGACATATTCTGCTCCGCACATGGATATGTCATTGTGGGCAACTATTCTGCCTGTTTCATCAACGATCTGAGCATATCCAATGGTTTTGTCCGACGCAGTTTCTTTGAGCAGACTGACAAGGCTGAAGTCATCCGGGGCAGACCTAAGAGCGTCGCTGCAGTTTGAGGCCAGGTTGCTGGCAATTGCTCTCCCCATAGCAAGGATCTGATTCTCTAAAGCCAGCCTCTCTCTCTTGAAATCGAAGGAGCCATATGTTCCCACAGTTGCACATATGAGGAAGAGGGAAAGGAGTGCAAGCTTTAACTTTAGTCCAAGACTGAAGCTCATATGCATATGGCCGCCTCACCTGCTAAAACAAAATCGGTCCACCTCGGTTCTTCGAATGTGCCTTCACCATATGCGATCATTGCGGGTACGGAGACACTCGCTTGACACGCCACAATGGTGGATAGGAGCATGAAGCTCATCCATGAGACAAGTCTGGATAAGGCCAAACCTACTCCTTTCCGTGCAGAACGACCTGGAAGCCCAGGCCAATCTTCCTGATTATCATCCTCTGACGTATCAGGTTGCAAAAACTGTGCCCTGCAAGGTAAGCGTATATGCCACTGTCACTTAATTTTTTCTTACAGTAACAGTACTATGGTGTGGTTCATAATGGCACACTTGGGCGATTTTGGTTGTCCATGTAAGGCGCGAATTCCCAAGAACTTATGGGAGGTGGGGTCTCCTGCTCCTTCTGGGCAGGGTTCTGCTCTGGCTGAACGTTTCAGGACAGAAGTCGCAGTTTGCTGACAAGCAGGGTCTCAATTGAGAGGGGTGGAGAAAATTTTCACGCAAAATCTGTATGCCATCGACAATCAGACCTTTCTCCGTTTCCAGGTTCCGGCTTTGAACCAGACAGGAATTGCTATTCCTCTCGCAATGGCCGTTAGACTTATCATCCACCAGATTGCATTGACTCCCAGGCCAAGCGTGATTCCGCAGTAGTATGCGAGTGGAATCCTGGCCAAGGATGTCAGACCTGATACGAGTGTGGGAGGAATCGTGTCGCCCGCTCCAATGAACCCTCCAGCAATGACTATCTCCACCCCCATGAAAATCTGCGACAGGCCAATGATTCTCAGGTAGGCAGTAGCGATAGAGACAACTTGTGGGTCCTGGATGAATATTCGCACAATCTGAGAGGGAATGAGCAGGAATGCCGCTGTGATCAATCCTGTAAACACAGCTATGATGCCCGCGGTTGACCACGCGGACTTCTCCGCCCGATCAGGCCTTCCTGCACCGAGGTTTTGTCCGACAAGAGCAGATGCAGCAATGGAGAAGCCAAATGATGTCATATAGGAGATGGATTCAATCCTGTGACCAATTCCGAGCGCGGCGATTGCCTCTGTTCCAAATACTGCTGTTATCCTGGTCAGAATTATGTACACGACAGAAAACAGCACAAAGTCAGCGCTGGTGGGTACCCCTATACGAAGAAGTCTTCGGAGAATCGAAGTATCTAGTTTTTCGCGGGTTAGCAGCTTTACCTTCAAGATGAGTCGGCCGGAGTTTAGCATGTACAAATAGACCATGGCGCCCAAGAGGTGGGATAGGGCTGTGGCTAAGGCTGCTCCATTGGTCTCCATTCTGGGGAAGGGGCCAATGCCCAGAATAAGGAGAGGGTCCAGAACTGCATTGGTGATGAGAGTGAAAGCCATGATCTTCAAGGGGGTTCTCGTGTCTCCCGCCCCCTGCATTGCAGAGCCAAATATGAAGAAAACGAAGATGGCCGGGCTGCTTATGAAAGAGATTTTGAGATAGGAGGAACCCAATGGTACGACATCCGGGCCTACACCCAGAAGTTGCATGAATCTTGCTGAAAGAAGGAAGCCAGCAAGGCCCGCTACCACTGAGAAGATGAGTCCGAAGTTTATCGCCTGTCTGACCACGTACGCAGCGAACTCTTTGTCCTTGGCTCCGACGAAGCGCGCCACCATTGCGGTGACGCCTCCGGCGATCATCTGTGCGAGCGCCATCAAGGTCCATAAGATGAACATGGATGATGTGACTGCTGCCAGATAGGATGCGCCAAGTCTTCCGACCCAGAAGGCGTCAATGAGGCGCATGACCGTATCGATTCCCATCTGGAGGACCGCCGGCCACGCCAGGTAGAAAATAGCTCTTGGTATGTTAGATGTGGTTAGGTCTATCCTTTGTCTATCCAATAGAACCACCTGATCAAGATTGATGAGGTGAAAGTATAACAAACTCATACTTGAGTCAACAAAAAGGGCCAGTTTCAGG
>SOJN01000136.1 GCA_004376575.1 candidate division TA06 bacterium
ATTCTCAATGACGACTTGGCTCATGGGTGCCCTCTGCCCTTGTTGCTACGAGTCAGTTCAGTGTAGCAGACCTTGCGTCCTGAGTCAAGCCTCAGAACAGCCGTTCCGCAGTGAGCAGAATGGGGTCAGGCGTTCAAAAATTCAATTTTGAACCGCTGAGGCCTGGCCCTTGGCTGTTCACTGCTTGCGGTGTGTGCGGGTTTTTTCTGAGGTACTGTCTTCAGTTGGGTTGGGATAGGAAGTACGTCCAGCGAGTCGTACGGGGAATAGGTGAACTGTCAAACTGTCAAGCACCGAGCGCGGAATTTGTCTATCTGCTATCTCAGATCTAGGATGTTGGATATATTGGGGCACCGTCCCCAATCTCACTCCGTAGCTCCACACAAGGCGACCCAAAGCGATAACCTGCTTCCAAGCAAAGCGTATGGAAGAGTGTCTCTAATACTTGTGAAAGAATATTATCTTCAGGGACGGCACGGTCTTTCTTGTCCCTAAAACTGTGGTATAAGCATAGGCCCCAACACCCCGCGCAATGCCGTCAAACATATAGGGGGCACTTTTATTCCCGAAGTCCACTAAGAACACGTAGGTGTCAGCTTGGTAAAGGGCAACTGTCCGGCTTATCAACTGAAACCTACTTCCGGTAACGTCAAAAAGCTTGTCCTTGATATCGTAGGGATTAGTCATGACCAGCACATCCATGCCTCGACACTTCGCCCGAAGACGTTCGTACTCCGCTTTCTTGGCTCTCTTTTCCGAAGCCTGTGCGATACTCAACCCCTTCGAGCGGTAATCTGCTGTTTCCCGTGCTCCAAACCCAGCCCGCTTCCACGGTAAAGCGACTTCAGGCGTAAAATGCTTACGCTGCCACTCGATGCCATCGTCAAAACCCGCATTTTTCCATGGCAGAGCCACTGCAGGTGGGTATCCGCTCTTGGCCCATGGTGCTGCGTCTTCCAACCGAAAACCTGCCTTTTTCCACGCCTTGGCTTCCCTTGCATCTGCACCAATCCTCCCCCACTCGAGCACTTCTTGCGGACCAAAACCGGCATCCTTCCATCGTTTACTTTCCCGATCACAACGACCTATCAGGTTCTCGGTCTCATAGTCGTAGCACCCACAGAAACCCGCATCCCACCACACAAGCATCTCTGGTACGCTGAACCCAGCAACTCGCCAGTTGTACAGGCTCAAGACCGCAGCATCTGTCGTACGCAAACCCTCCCAGGCAACGAGCAACGAAGCACGCGGGTCGATCCTTGCTCCTTGGTAGCACCATTTTCCTTTCTCTCTCCACCATTCTTTAGCTTTTCGAAATTCCTGCCTGGAAACTCCGGTTTCCTTCAGCATGCCCTGGTACCTTGGGACTAAACCATCTGGGTCCACGCTGGCCCGAATAAGAGTACACCCGACGCATACACAGGCCACTAAGACTAACCACCCTTTGACCATGATAATCCCTCCTTGTATCAGATACAGCCAGAGCTCAAGCTTTCAGAGCAGAAAACAGATGCCCGAAGGACTTCGGTTTCTGTTCCCACGTCAGTGTAGTCTCTTCTGACGGCCTCAGAGCCGTTTCTTCTTGTACTTCACACTGTATCTCCTGCAAAGCTTCGTCGAATCCATTGGGATGTCGTATGCTACCAAGAATGCTTCCACATTTCGGGAGCCCAGAGGTAGATTCTGTTCTGCGCACATCAGAGCTTTATACTTGATCGCTTGGTATACCCCCGGCAGGGTATCTATAGTCTCGATCTCGACAATTACATATCTGTTGTTCCGGCAAACGAAGACTATATCGGGAAGATCGCCTGACGGGAACCTATGATTCTCCTCCTCAGTCTTGAGGACGTCTTGAGCTCCCAGTCCCAGAAAGCTCGGGTTCTGTGCCACCCACTTCTTCAGTCTCCTGTGCTCCTTCCCCTCACCCCCAGGACCATATTTCCTCCTGATGCTAGTTCTCAGAGCTGCTCTGTACCTTCCCTTGGCCCGTGGCCCGGAGGGCGCTGGGATCTGAGTTGATCCGAGCCTCACACGTATCTCAGTCAGAAGGGCCTCAGCCTTGCGCCGAACAGACTCGTCAGCAGAGGATTCCACTAAGTCTCTGAGTATTTGTGCAACTTGGATGTCGTCAAGATAGCGGTGAAGATGAGACCCAAATGGTGGTTTCTTGGTGTAGTAGTCCCAGAAGAAAAGCTCCTTCGCTTCTTCAAGAGGAAGCCTAACCCTGTATTTGCGGTCTGCTGTGACTAGTGTTTCCTTGGTGTCATCAACCTTTCCGATCCTGAACAATCCTATGATGTTCCGGTCGATGTCTTTTTCGCCTGGGAAGACGGTCGTCAGAACTGCGATTTTCCCGACACCAACGTTAGGAATGCGCATCGGTTTGCCGGCATGGATTCCTGTGAGATGATATCCTGCTCCGAACTCCCAGTCCTTGAAGAGTGCACTTTCATAGCAGACTTTGCCCTTGGGTCGGGTGCCTCTGAAACCCTTGTCGTAATACTTCTTGCAGAGTGATCTTCTATTGCTGCACCAGGGTCTCCGGTTGTCGATGTTGCGTTTCATGATATCCTCTGAACAGACGCCCTCGAATCCTACAAGTATACCTTCTCTTCCGTTGTTGTAGTTACACTTGAGTGCCACATGTGTTTGCTTCATGCGGTTCCCCCTCTGTGTGGATATGCTCCGTCACTAGGTCCAGAATAATCTACAGGTGCTACGGCACCACCCTCCACTAGTTCCTTCACTTGACCCTCCGGTACGCCACTCTCCAATCCCATTCACCGATGTACTCCGGGTACGCCAACCATATTTGACTTACGCAAGGTGGCAGAGCGGCTTTACAAATGGCATCTTCTACATCACTATCCGAGAGACAGGTATTGTTCCCATAGACCTCGAGGATTAATACACGCAGGGAGTCGTCATAAGCCCCGAACTTAGATTCTACTTGCACCAACACCTCCTGGAGCTGTCTTGAGAGCCCATCTCGAGCTTGTGAACGCTCGATGCTGTCGACCTCAAAGAGATCCGGAGGCCCGAGGAAATATACGCCCACGCCTTTGTCGGGTGTGCTTTCGTCTCTTAGGAAGTCTGGTAGGCGTCCGAAACGCCAGGGCAAGGGGCAGCGAGCAGATATGTCCTTTGAGCTGCACACATGTCTGACGCTTTCCAGAACCTTATCCGCAATCTGCCGGGCCATGTCTTTGACGCCTTGCTTATCACCACACAAGTACTTGGTGCTGACCTCCAGAGCATAGAGGTCTTCTTCAAAAGCCCCCTTGACAAGTGAAATGAACAGGTCACTGAACTCATGCTCTAAGTTGTGGCGTCTCACGTAGTCGGGTGGCCAGACCAGGATCTTCCTTTCAATCACCATCCTTCCATCTTTCTTGCTTTCTAGGAGGATCTCGGGTTGGGGTTTGCTACTGTCATATGCGTCGAGGCACTTTGACAGGCTGAACTCTGTATGGAACTGCTGATTAAATTGACTAACGAAGTCTGCTAGGTTTCTCCATTCACACTTGCCGCGTGGGGGCAGACACCAAAACATGTTATAGCCTCGATTCCAAGTACGTTACGTTGTGTTGACAGTACACAATACTTAATACACAACATTATGGCTGGGTCCAGCAGACACTCGGGCTCTACTGAGATGTATTGGGGATCAATCCGATTATGTTAAGCCCTATTACACGAGCCCCGGTTGTGCCATATTTGTGCCATGTTTGTGTGAAAACCAGTGTAAGCGATACAATCGGTGGAGACAATGCAATTCCCGACAACGTTAGAAATAACAAGGAGTTAGCGGAATTCCTTGTGCCGCAAGGTCTTTCGGAAAACACCCCTTTTGGGATCAAAAATCCGGTGCTCTGCCAACTGAGCTAACGGCCCAACTAATCGTAGATCTATGATCTCAGATCTAAGATCTCGTTGCGAGGATTCACACAGCTGTGCGTTCTCGTGTAAACCGCAACCGTGCAGAAAATACCACCCTTACCCTCATATGTCAATATGGTTCTCTGGAATGGGGGCAGACGTTCAAAAAGTCAATTTTGAACCGCTGGGGCCTGACCCCATGTGTTCCCCATGTGTTCAATTTTGAGCGATGAACGCATGACACCGGACACCGTGAACCGCTTGACAGCTTTCCAATGAGATGGTATTCTCCATACGTTGGGAAAGAGTGCAACAAGGTACGCGACATCTCAAGCATTTGCCGCCCTGATGTGAATCGACAGATTGCGCGTGTCATCCCAAGTTCATCTGCGCAGCCCTCCAAGAATCGCTGCATGTATTGTGTCATGTACGAACAATACGGCGTGTACAGGTGGGCTTGGTAGAAACCGCATGCTGGGTGTTTGACTGGACCAGCGGAGGAGAAACCATGGAAAGCTTACTAGCGGATCCCATATTTCTAAGGGGAATTGAAAGGATGGCAATATGTTTGGGGCTGGTCTTCTGTGCCTTTCTTGGCTACCTTCTGTTTACTAAAGGAGTACCCTCTCGGAAAAGTGAACTGGAGCTCAGGTCACCAGTCATGAGAGTTGTTCTCAGTGGTCGGGGCCCTGGCCTCTTTTTTATGGCACTTGCCATCATAGGATTAATCTATGCCCTCATAAGCGGGGAGGCGTACATCAGAGAGCAGATTGGGAATAGAGAAGCTATCAAGGAGTTGCATTTTGAGGGTGATGCTAACGAATAGGAGCACGCCAGTTCAGTGGCCCCGTTGTTGGGCACCGAATCCTTTCATGAGTCAGCGCGTAGCCCTGTAGGCAAGACGCATGAGGCTTCCATGCAAAGCAATAGTGCGTCCCTGCGTTTTCTTGCTCTGGCTGCTTCTCCTACTGTGCTCTTGTGGAAAGCCACAGAATCCTCTGACCGCTGAAGAATACTATCACTATCTTTTGCAGAAAGAAGGATATTCTTATCGTCGCGAGGCTTCGGACAGCGAGATAAGATCTTTGGCGCGCAGGTTCAGAAGAGCGTATCCTCACCTCACCGAAGACGAACTATATGAAAGGCTGAAGAAACGAGTTCCTTTCAGCAATCCAGGCGAGAAACTTAGACCCCTCCTGACCGACATACTGAGCAACCTGCCACCGGGATGTGACACGATACTGTCAGATGTCTATGCTGGGGAGTTTCCACTTGAAGAAATAAATGCAAGCGTCTTGGCCCCTGGCGGGGGAATACTGATTTTGCTCAACTGGGGGCTTGTGAAAGCCTTCCATGAATGGGCAAAGCTCATAGTCAACATTGCATTTGGTGAGCTTGCGCCAGAATTCGGACTGGATGCGGAACTGAAGAGCCCTGTGGCTCTGCTCAAAGAATCGATGCGTGAGTACATTGATAATGGCGAAATACCAGCATTCCCAATGTACGCTACAGACCAGAAGGCTGTTTTGTCTGCAGTTCTGGGCGCTGCTGCCGCTCAGTTTGTCTTGGCCCACGAGTGCGCCCATGCTATCCTTGGGCACTTGGAAAATGACGAAGTGTCCCTTGTGGATGAAGTCGAAGCTGATAGAGTTGCTGTAGAGATACTGCTACACAATGCTGACCTACGGCCAGATGCTCTGCAGGACAGCACTAGGATATTCGATATTCAAATGAAGTTGGCAGGAGTCTACTATTGTCTCATAGTGTGTGAAGTCAGCGAGCTACTTAGAGCGGGGAGTCACGACATGAATGGATCATACCCAAACTTCCTTATTAGATTCGGAAGTATGAAGAAACATTTGCAACAAAGACTTGGTGACTTGTCTAAGTATCGACTTTTCGACAGAATCAACTATGCTCTCAATGTGGCAGTAGAGTCACTGGTGGCAGACAGCCCGAAGACGGAGGATCTACCTGATGACCTGAGAACCATGAAGTCATACTATGTTGCATACAAATCTGGCAATACTGCAAGAATGCTGGACTTAGTTTCCCAGAATCCTGATGTTTTTACTGAGCAGGTGAGAGAGCTTCTTGACGTGGCCCTAATGTTTGCGGATGGCAATTTTCAGGATGCTGTCTTCGATTGGAGCGAAGGAGATTTTCTTGATTCTGCTGAACTCTTCAGACTGGCATTGGCCATCAATAGATCATATGGGCGAAAGATGCAAAGAGACACCACGCATTACATTCTCAGCAAGGGAAGGGAAATTACGCGTGCACTGAGAGAGAGTGCAAAGATCTTTGAATCTAGAAGCTCTTTTGACGCCAGCAGACACAAGCTGATCCAGGCAGAGAAAATAGGTGAGATGATTGAGAGGTCTGAGAGGGCAGTGACTGGGGCTAAACCCTGAGACTTTAGTCCGGAGGAAGGGTTTGGGACTTGCCCGATGATTAACCTCTTCTCATCCCTATCTGGGTGAACGCCCTGCAAGGACCCTCATTGTTTCTTTGTCTGTCGCGCGAGGCTTAAGCACAGCAGTCCGACAGCTTCCTTAAGATGTTGCTGCGAGAGGTGGGAGTAGCGCATGGTCATCTTGATTGTCTTGTAGCCTATAAGCTCATGGATAGTGCGGATGTTAATGTCAGCCATTGGGAGATGTGAGGCGAATGTCTGGTTGCGGGCTCACACGTCTTGTCGTGCTTCCTCATCAGCGGACTTAAGGGGTGATGTGATGAACTCAAGGAATCGCTTCCCGAGGAGCGTAGTGTAAGGTTTCAGCAAGTCATCCATACAGAAAACAGAATCCAGTCGGCCACTTTCTATCAGACGCCTGGCAGAGAGGTCCTGAAGTACATGAT
>SOJN01000137.1 GCA_004376575.1 candidate division TA06 bacterium
TACTGAGGCGGGGCCTCAACTTAGGCGGCTGGCAGGGCGGCAGGGGGGCGGGGGTGGGCGGAATTTCGCAGTTTCGAAAGGGGGAAGCGTGGGGATGGGTCACGGCCAGGTGTCGGTCCGAAAGTGCTTGACAGGGGTCTGAGGCAATGCTAAATTGATGGCATGAAGATGAAATGTCAGAAATGCGGGAAGGTGCTTGACTCGGGCGACGTGGCGTATCACCTTGCTATTTCAGTGTTTGCAGATTTTGACGCTGCAGAACTTGCAGAAGATTTAAATATGGACTTACAGGAGGTTATCCAGAACCTGAGAGATTCGACAAAGGGACTTCCTGCTGATCTCATTGAGGAGGAGATACACAAGGAGTTCGATTTTATTCTCTGTTCGAGGTGCAAAGAGATTTTCTGTGCAAATCCATTGAATCTTCCTCTGAGAGGCTTGAAAATCCCTGACTCGGTCCCGGACCCTGGCGACCAGTAGATCCTACCGTACATGGGCTTGTGAGGGGCGGTAGATGGAGCACTCTGATTTCTGCCACCTACATGTTCACACCGACTACAGTCTGCTAGACGGCGCATGCAAAATTGAAAGCATCGTGGCAAAAGCCAAGGAATGGCGCCTGCCTGCACTGGCTATTACCGACCACGGCAACCTTTTCGGTGCAGTTGACTTCTACAGAAAGGCTGAAAAGGCTGGAATAAAGCCAATCATCGGGTCTGAAGTCTATGTTGCCGTCGGCAAGAGGACTGATAGAGTACCGGTCAAAGGAATCCAACACTCCTCTTTTCATCTTCTTCTGCTGGCCAAAGACGACGTAGGGTATAAGAACCTGATGAAGCTTTCGAGTGCAGGTTACCTCGAGGGGTTCTATTACAGGCCGAGGGTGGACAAAGAGCTTCTCTCTCAGCATGCAAATGGGCTTATCGCAACATCAGCGTGCCTGCGGGGCGAGGTGTCTCACAACATACTAAACGGGGACCTCGAAGAGGCACGGAAAAGAGCATCGGAATATGTTGACATTTTCGGCGAGGACAACTTCTTCTTGGAGCTCATGGATGTTGGTATGGCCGAAAACAAGATAGTGAACAGGGGATTGCTGAAGATTGCAGAGGAACTCTCCATTCCTTTGGTTGCTACCAACGACTGCCACTACATTGAGGAGAGGGACGCAAAGGCTCATGATGTCCTTCTGTGCTTGCAGACAGGGAAAGACATAGATGACAAGAACAGACTGAGGTTTAGAACAAATGAATTCTACTTCAAATCACCGCAGCAGATGAAAGACCTTTTTGCCGAGGTTCCGGTGGCGATCCAGAGTACCGTGGGCATAGCGGAACGGTGCAATCTCACCCTCGACCTGGGAACTGCCAGAACGTTTATGCCCCACTTCTCTCTTCCAGACGGGTATGAAAGTAACAGCGCCTATTTGTGCTATCTTGCCAGAAAAGGGATAACCGAACGTTATCCAAAGGTGACATCAGCAATCGAAGAGAGGTTGGAGTATGAACTGAACGTGATAGACAAGATGGGTTTTGCCGGATATTTCCTGATTATCAAGGACCTGGTTGACACGGCAAAAAGAAAAGGTATACCTGTTGGGCCTGGCAGAGGTTCTGACGTGGGGAGTCTGGTCTTCTACGGGCTGTCCATAACTGAGGTAGACCCTCTCGAGCACAATCTCCTTTTTGAAAGGTTCCTTAACCCGGAAAGAATATCAATGCCAGATGTGGACATTGATTTTGGCGACGAGCGGCGGGACGAAATGATTCGCTATACTATGGAGAAGTACGGCGAGGACTCTGTCTCTCACATCATAACATTTGGAACAATGGCAGCCCGTGCGTCGATAAGAGATGTGGGGAGGGTGCTGAAGGTACCGTATGGGGAGGTTGACAGGATTGCCAAGTTGATACCCACCGAGCCAGGAATGACTATTGAAAGGGCTCTCAAGAGCAGTCCTGAGCTGAAGAGCCTCATTGATTCGAGTGAAGACTATCAGGAGCTCGTAGAAATCGCTCAGAGGCTTGAGGGCTTGGCGCGCCATGCTTCAACTCATGCGGCAGGAATTGTCATAGCTCCCGGAAAACTGACAGATTTTGTGCCTTTATATAAGAGCAACGACGGGGGCATCTGTACTCAGTACTCAATGAAATCAGTCGAGGAGATTGGCCTTCTTAAGATCGATTTCCTTGGACTACGGACGCTGACAGTCATCGAGAAGTGCGCGGACTCCATTCGCAAACGTGGTGTGCAGATAGACATACAGAAACTGCCCCTTGACGATGGGGAGACTTTTGAAGTTTTGAAGAAAGGGGAGACCCTGGGCGTGTTCCAACTTGAAAGTTCGGGTATGAGAGAAATTCTCTGCAAACTGAAGCCATCGGCCTTCAGTGACCTGGTTGCTGTGCTCTCGCTGTACCGGCCGGGCCCATTGGGTGGAACACAAATAGACGAGTTCGTAGACAGAAAAAACGGGAAGAAACCGATTGTATATGAACATCCTGACCTTGAAAGCATCCTCAAGGAGACATACGGGATCATACTTTATCAGGAACAGGTGATGCAGATTGCTTCAAAATTGGGTGGTTTCACTCTGGGGCAGGCGGACATATTGAGAAGGGCGATGGGAAAGAAGCAGGCATCAGTCATGGAAGAGAAGAGGCGAGCTTTTGTAGACGGTGCGAAGGAGAACAAGATTGATTCGAGGAAGGCCAACAGAATCTTTGATTTGATGGCACAGTTTGCTGGCTATGGGTTCAATAAGTCGCACAGCGCAGGGTATGCACTTATCTCCTTTCAGACCGCCTACCTTAAAGCCCACTATCCAGTGGAGTTTGTGGCTGCCAGTCTTTCCAGCGAAATGGGTTCATCAGACAGACTGGATATCCTTCTGAAGGAGTGCAAGAGGATGGGGATTCAGGTTAGCAGTCCGGACATCAACACCTGTTTCTACCATTTCGTTCCCCACAAAGAAAGTATGTTGTTCGGCTTGGGGTCCGTGAAGAACACCGGCAGAGGTGCCATAGAGGCGATAATTGAAGCCCGGGAGAAAGAGGGTCCGTTTAAGAACCTATTCGATTTCGCAGAGAAGATCAACACCAGGGCTGTCAACAGAAGAGTTGCGGAAAACCTGATAAAGGCTGGCGCAATGGACAATTTGGGTGCTGACCGGGCCAACCTTCTGGCCTCAGTGCAGAAAGCATTCGAGCTTGGTGTGGCATCTCGCAAGCGAAAACAACACGGTCAGGCCAGCCTTTTCGGCGATCAGTTTGACTCTTCGCAAACAGAGAAGCCGGAACAGGCGACACCGTGGTCTTTGGTTGAGAATCTTTCTGCTGAGAAGGAGTCGCTGGGGTTCTATCTGTCGGGCCATCCACTCGAACAGTTCAAATATGAGGTAGAATCGTTGACAACAAGTTCCTCTTCAAACCTGGACTCGCTGAAAGAGGGAGCTCCGGTGGTGCTGGCCGGAGTTGTAGTTGGTAAAAGGGTCATAAGGGACAGGAGAGGAAACCACATGGCATTTGTCAAGATTGCGGACTTTGAAGGAGAGGTGGAAGCTGTTTTCTTCTCCGACATCTACGACAAGATCAAATCTCAACTTGCTGATGAAATACCGCTGCTTTTACGAGCTCGGAAGTCGGGAGGAAACGCCAAGGTCATTGCAGACAAGGCAATACTCCTTCAGGATGCGAAGGAAAAACTGATAAATGGAATAACCATAAACATAGACTCATCCAAGGCTTGTGGGGATACTCTCAGAAGACTCAAGCAACTTCTGGTTCTTCATCCAGGAGACCTTCCGGTCACATTCTCTGTGAGTGGAAAGGATGTGGCTGGGGTGACCCTTCGATCCAAGAGCCTGAATGTTTCCCTTTCACATGATTTGCTCGACTCCATAGAGGGAATTCTAGGGGGCAAGAGTGTAAGGTTGAAGGCGAAGAAGATCTGAAGTGGGGTGGAAGATGAGGGTTGTGACCGGGTTGTGTGTAGTGGTGGTACTTCTGGCGCCTGAATTCGCCTGGGATCAGGGGATTCGCCCGATAGAATTGGTGGACACTCCGACTCCCTGGTCCCTGCCGAGGGCAAGTTTCGCTCTGAACTTGAGGATGCAGCCTGCTGGAAGTATGCTTTTCGGGGTCGATGTGGGACTCTTTGAGGAGCTATTGATAGGTGTTTCATATGGGGGTGATCAAATCATAGGGTATGGTGAGCCGGATTTCAATCCGCGTGTGGAATTCCATGCGAAGTACATGATCTTGGAAGAACAACCCCAGACACCTTCTTTCTCTCTGGGTTTCAACTCACAGGGTTATGCAGGATATTTTAGATCGCCAGACAGATACAGGATAAAGTCAAAGGGGTTCTACGGAGTTGTAGGCAAGAGTCTTCCATTTCATGGGAGGTTTTCGATCCAGGGAGGGATCAACTACAGCCTGGAAACGGATGATGACGATGATGAACCCAGTCTATTCATAGGGATGGAACAGACCCTGGGAGAAGAGGTCCTGGTCCGTTTGGAATATGACTTCGCTTTCAACGACGATAGAAAGCACAACGGTTTCGGTGAAGGGAATGGCTACCTCAATCTTGGGGTCAGATGGACGTACGAGGATAGGATGTTTGTTGAAATGGACTTCTGCAATCTTGTTGGAAATGGCGAAGAAGATTTCGGCAAAGTCTGGAGAACGGTAAGAATAGGATACATTGAATTTCTGTAATCCCCAAAAGGGGAAATTCCGAAATTCCCAACCACCCTGCACCACTCCTTCGAAATTCCGCCCAAGCCCTTCCCACAACCTACGAAATTCCCATCCACCCTTCGCCACACCTACGAAATTCCACTCCTCTCATCCCAAAACACTCACACTGCTGGATCAGTACAACAAGCCCATGTGTCATTGCGGGCGACCAAAGGTCGCGAAGCAATCTAGATGTCATCACGGTCTTCAGTGGATTGCTTCGTCGCTGACGCTCCTCGCAATGACAAGTTGTTGCGTTTGCCCTGCCCGTTCTGCCCAGGCAAGGGGTGGAGTGGAATTTCACAATTTCGTAAGGGTGGGGAATGGGTGGTGGGAATTTCCCATTTTCGTAATTTCGGTGGTGCAGAGGAGGGTTGGGTGGAATTTCGGATGTGAGTGGGATGATGAGCGGGGAATTTCGGTGGCGTCATGTGGTGCGGTGGGGTATTTCGTATTTTCTGGCCAAAGCTGAGAGCTAGTAAGTTAATAGACCCACCGCAACAGGTAGGCAAGTACCACAACTCCAACTACGGATATTATGTTGAGCCTCAACATGAGCCCTATGTCAAATGTGAATACGGCAAGATCCACATGGACCGTCCTGAATCCCACCGGGACTGATTTCAGGAAGAACGTTTTGACATGACCCTCGGGCAGAATCTTTCCTATGATCTGGCCGAAAGCACTGCCGAGCATCGCACCCAATAGTATGATCACAACGACCACTGCAAACCTTTTTCTCAATGGCATGGATACCTCCACATTTTTCTTAGGGCCTTCCTAATCCATAGCAACAGCAGGAGAACTAACTCTTTGATAAAGGAAATGAGCTGCAATGCCTGTGACTATGCCGGTTCCTACGGACATGAATAGAAATACCGGAATCAACATGAAGATCTCAGAGCGGCGTATGAAGAGCAAATAGGCTATACTTAGCTGAGTAAGGTTGTGCGCAAGTGCGCCAAAGATGGATATCCCTACTGTTCCGAATACCCTTTTTGCCAGATAGAAAACTGCTCCCATCACCAGGCACGATGTTACCCCAGCAAGGACAGAAAGGATGAAGCCAGGACTCAGGAATGAGCCGATTAGAAGTGAACCCAGAATCGTTCTGATGACCGACACAGAGACTGCTAACCTCAGACCGTAGGCCAGAAGGACAGTCAGAACCAGGGCGTTGGAAAGGCCTATTCTAAGCCAGGGGAGAGGCCGGGGGAGCATTGACTCGAGCGCATAGACAGCTAAAGCGAGTGCGGTGAGAAGTGAGAGCCTTGCGATATGGCGCGAACCCATTATCAATGCCTTCTAGTTAAGAACGAAATCGACATTTGCTCCGCAGTTGTTGCACTTCGCGTCCTTGATGCCGGTCACTTTCGTGTAGTACCCAGCCCTGGCAACGAGCATATTGCCGCAGTTGTAACAGAAGGTGTTAGATCCATCTTTAATGCTGACATTGCCCAGGTAAACGTACCTCAGCTTCTTTTTTGCTATTTCATAGGCCCTCAGCAAAGTGGAGACGGGCGTTGGCTCAATTCTCAGCTTGTAATGTGGAAAGTATCTGGAGAAATGGATTGGTGTTTCCACCCCAAGGCCAGCGACCCAGTCTACCAATGTGCTTATTTGCTCATCTTTGTCGTTCAGAGTGGGTATGATTAGATTGGTGATCTCCACATGGCAGGACTCCTTACTCATCTTTATTGTGTTCACGACGCTCTTCAAATCACCCTTCACTATTCTTTTATAGAAGTTCTCATCCATGGACTTGAGGTCGATGTTCATCGCGTCGATAATGGGAAGCAAATCCTTTAGAGGGTCTTCATTTATCATTCCGTTTGTGACCAGTACATTTTTCAAGCCCTTTTTGTGCGCCAGGCTGCCTGTATCCAGCAGATACTCATACCAGATGAGAGGCTCAGTATACGTGTAGCAGATGCCGTACGATTGCTGAGACTCTGCCAGTGAGACGAGCTCTTCTGGACTGACAAACTTGGTTGGGACTGTCCCCTGGCTTATGTCGGCGTTCTGGCAGAAGGGGCACTTGAGGTTGCATCCGTTGGGTGCTGTTGAGAGGATCTGGCTGCCGGGAAAGAAGTGATAGAGGGGTTTCTTCTCTATCGGGTCCATGGCCAGGGATGTGCACTCTCCATAGCAAATAGGAAGCAGTTCGCCATCGACGTTTTTTCTGCAGTTACAGATACCGGTCTGGTCTACCTTCAGCTTGCAGTACCACGGACACAGGAGACACTTCACCCTTGTGTCATCAATTCGCTCCCAGTATTCTGCTTTCCTGGCTGGTTTTTCTTTCATGGACGGACTACTCGGTAACAATGTGCGCCACGTCTATAACGCTATCGCCTTTCTTCATGTTCATCAGTTTAACCCCCTGGGTGCTTCTGCCCATGTCTCTCATGTCCTTGGCCCTCATCCTGATTACCTGGCCTGAGCTGGATATGAGGATCAGTTCGTCCTTTTCAACAACTTCTTTTGCTGCGACAAGGTTACCGTTCCTTTCGGTCCCTTTTATGGCAATCATTCCCTTTCCACCCCTCCTTATCACCCTGAATCGGGACAGGGGTGTCCTCTTACCGTAGCCCTTTTGAGTGACGCAGAGTAGGGAGGCTTCCCTTTTTACTATGACCATGCCGACTATTCTGTCTCCTTTTGTCAGGGTCATCCCTCTGACCCCAGCAGCTCCTCTTCCCATGCTTCTTACGTCCTTCTCGCTGAATCTTATCGCCTTTCCCTGCTGCGTTGCGAGTATGACGTCCTGGTTTCCATCGGTGAGAGAGACTGCTTTCAGAGTGTCACCTTTTTTTAGATCGCATGCAATGATTCCGCCCTTTCGCGGGTTGGAGAAAAGCTTCAGGGAGCACTTCTTCACAGTACCTGATTCGGTCACCATGAGAATGTAGGCATTAGCAGTGAACTCCCTGACAGGGACATAGGCAGTCACTTGTTCACCTTTTTCGATCTGGAGAAGATTTGCAATTGATCTACCTCTGGATATTCTTCCAGCCTGGGGTATGGCGTGGACCTTCACCCAGTAGCACCTTCCCCTGTCTGTGAAGAAGAGCATGTAGCTGTGTGTGGAAGCTATGAAAATCCCTTCGGCGAAGTCCTCTTCCTTAGTCCGAATACCACTCATGCCTTTGCCGCCTCTGTGCTGTCTCCGGTAGGAACTGATTGGAAGTCTCTTTATGTATCCCTTATGTGTAATGGTCACTACCATGTCCTCTTCCGCTATCAAATCTTCGATGTCCAGGTCTGCTTCCTCATACTCAGTGATCTCTGTGCGTCTTTCGTCACCAAATTTCTCTTTCAGCCCTATCAGTTCTTTCTTCACCACAGACATCACTCGCGCTTTTGAAGAGAGTATCGACTTCAGTCGGCTAATCTCCTTGATGGTTGCCAGGTATTCTTCATCCAGGCTCTTTCTCTCAAGACCAGTAAGCTTTGCAAGCCTCATGTCGAGTATTGCCTGAGCCTGCACCTCTGAAAGCTTGTATTTCTTCCTGAGGGACTTCTTGGCGGTGTCCGGGTCCTTCGATTTTCTTATGAGACTGACTATCTCGTCGATATGGTCTACTGCAATCTTGAGGCCTTCAAGTATGTGCGCTCTCTTTTCAGCCTTGGCCAACTCGAACTCAGTCCTTCTGACGACAACATTGTGCCTGTGCTTCAGGAATTCCTGACAGAGCTGCCTGAAAGTCAGGATCTTGGGAACCCCTTCAACAAGCACAAGAAGTATGACACCAAAAGTTGTGCGCATCTGAGTGTGCTTGTAGAGCTGATTCATGATGACTTCTTTCTGAGCATCCCTTCTTATGTCCAGAACGACTCTGAGGCCGTCTTTGTCGGACTCATCACGCAGGTCTGTGATCCCCGGTATCGTTTTTGCCCTCACTAGAGCGGCAATTCGTTCTATGAGCAGCGATTTGTTGACCTGATAAGGTATCTCTGTAATCACTATCCTCTCTTTTCCGCTTTGCGTGGTCTCAAAGGATGCCTTTCCTCTGACAGAGAGCCTCCCCCTGCCTGTTCTGTATGCATCCAGTATGCCGTTTCTCCCAGCTATTACGCCTCCTGTTGGAAAATCTGGGCCTTGAACAATGGAGTAAAGCTCATCATCGTCCAGCTTCGGGTGGTCTACAAGAGCAACGAGTGCGTCAACAATCTCGTTCAGGTTGTGAGGAGGGATGTTGGTTGCCATCCCCACGGCAATACCTGAGGATCCGTTTATGAGAAGGTTCGGAACTTTTGATGGGAGGACAGTAGGTTCTTTGAGGCGGCCGTCGAAGTTGGGCACGAAGTCAACAGTCTCCTTGTCGATATCAGCGAGGACTGCTTCTGCCAGGTTTGTCAGCCTCGTTTCGGTGTACCTGTAAGCTGCGGCTGGGTCGCCGTCTATGGAACCAAAGTTTCCCTGTCCGTCGATCAGCGGATATCTCAAGGAGAAATCCTGAACCATCCTGACGAGGGTGTCGTAGACGGCGAGATCGCCGTGGGGATGGTATTTTCCCAAAACATCTCCTACCACAGTAGCAGACTTCTTGTAAGGCCTGTTGTGGAGAAGACCTGCCTCTTTCATTGCAAAGAGTATTCTTCTGTGGCACGGTTTTAGGCCGTCCTTCACGTCGGGAAGTGCACGACTAACAATGACGGACATTGCATAATCCAGAAACGAGGACTTCATCTCGTCCTCAATGTAAACTGTCACCTCTCGTCCCCTGTTCATCTCACGCGCCATAGTCTCTCCTTGAACTGACTAAGGGTTAGATATCGAGATTCTTCACCAGCCCCGCATTCTCTTCTATGAACTCTCTTCTGGGTTCTACCTGATCCCCCATAAGTGTTGTGAAAACATGGTCTGCTTCTACTGCGTCTTCCATGGTTACTCTTTTGAGTGTTCTTCTCTCCGGGTCCATCGTCGTCTTCCACAGCTGTTCGGGGTTCATCTCGCCGAGGCCCTTATACCGTTGGATTTGCAGCCCATCGCTGCCGAGCTTCTTCTTCAGTTTTTCGAGCTCCTCATCGGAGTTGGCGTAATGCATCTCTTTTCCCTTCCTGATGCCGTAAAGAGGTGGCTGGGCTATGTAGATATGTCCGGCGTCAATTAGATCTTTCATGTAGCGGAAGAAAAGGGTGAGAAGGAGCGTTCTTATATGGGACCCGTCTTCATCGGCATCGGTCATTATGATGACTTTGTGATACCTTACTTTGGCCGGGTCATACTCATCGCTTCCTATTCCCGTGCCTATGGCTGTTATGATTGTTCTTATCTCTTGGTTTGAGAGCATCCTGTCCAGCCGTGCCTTCTCGACATTGAGGATCTTTCCTCTCAAAGGGAGTATGGCCTGGAATGTCCTATCTCTTCCTTGCTTTGCGGATCCACCTGCTGAGGCCCCCTCCACCAGGTACAACTCGCAGAGGCTGGGATCTGTATTCGAACAGTCGGCCAGTTTCCCCGGTAATGTATCTGACTCCAGAGCAGATTTTCTTCTTGTCAGTTCTCTGGCGTGGCGAGCGGCTGATCTTGCTCTCGCGGCCACTATCGCCTTTTGCACGATTTTGTTTGCCACACGGGGATTCTCTTCAAGATATGAGGAGAGTTTCTCTCCCACAATCGATTCCACAATCCCCTTGAGTTCGCTGTTGCCAAGTTTTGTTTTCGTCTGGCCCTCGAACTGTGGGTTCCTCAGTTTTATAGAAAGGATTGCCGTCAGCCCTTCTCTAACATCTTCACCAGAGATGCTCACGTTCTTGAGCGCGCCGCTCTTGCGAGCGTACTCGTTTACAGTCCTTGTGAGGGCCGATTTAAAGCCCACAAGATGAAAACCACCTTCATGGGTGTTTATGGTATTGGCGAAGGTGAATATGTTCTCTGTGTATGCCTCAACGAGCTGCAGCGCAACATGCACCTCTACACCGTTTTTCTTCCCGGAAATACGGATGGGTAAAGTCAGTGTCTTCTTGCCCTCATTTAGATATTTGATGAATTCGACCAGTCCGCCCTTGTACTTGAAAGACGACTCTTTACCTGTTTCCTCGTCTATGACTTCAATCTTCAGACCCTCATTGAGGAATGCGAGTTCCCTCATCCGTTCGCAGAGGCGTTTGTAATCGAAATCAATACTTGGGAATATCTTGCTGTCAGGTCTGAATCTCACCAGGGTGCCGGCCTGCTTTGCTTTTCCTTTTATTTTGAGCGGACTCTTCGTCTTTCCGCGTTCATATCTTTGAGCGTAAATCTTCCCGTCCCTTCGAACCTCCACCTCCAGCCATTCGCTGAGAGCATTCACTACCGAGACACCAACACCATGCAGTCCGCCAGCTATACGGTATGTCTTATCGTCAAACTTGGCTCCTGCATGAAGCATTGTCATCACAACCTCGACTGCCGGTTTCTTTTCCGTTGGATGCATGCCGACCGGTATCCCCTGTCCGTTGTCCCAAACCGATACGCTCTTATCCTTGTGCAGGGTTATCTTTATGTAATCGCAGAATCCGGAAAGAGCTTCGTCTACACTGTTGTCTACTACCTCGTGTATAAGATGGTGAAGGCCTCTTGAGGCTGTATCGCCAATGTACATAGCGGGCCTTCTCCTCACTCCTTCCAGTCCCTTCAAGACCTGTATCTTCTGTGCATCGTAGGTCTCTTTTTTCAAGTCATCCTCCTATCCTTGACTATCCGGCCCCGCACCAGCAACAAATATGATGTCGTCTATGACCACTCTACCCACCATGGAGTTGAGTTTTCGGATGAGTTCAGGCTTCAAGAAGATAAGCTCATTTCTCCAGGAGGAGCCAGACACTTCTACCAGTAGCTTTGAGCCCTGTATCTTGATCGGCCTTGTGCGTTCAGCAACTCTCCTGTTCACCGCTTTCTCCCAGAGTGCCATCACCTTTTCCTCATTTATCTTCTTCTTGAGGCCGAGAGTGTCAACGAGTGAATCAAGGATCTTGCCTATTCTTTCCAATGAAGAACCGTCCTGTTGTCTGGCCCTAACCGGCCGTCCTCACTGCACCCTGTTCAACAAAAAACTTGTCGAACTGAAGATGAGGGATTGTCTCAAGCTTTGCCGTGGCAATGAAGACCTGGTCGAATTTGTCAATTGCTTTGCCAATCCTTTCACACCTTTCGCTGTCAAGCTCAGCAAAGACCTCGTCGAACAGGACAATAGGCCACTCTCCAACACCTTCATGCACCAGTTCGGCACCGGCCAGCTTCATGCTTGTTGAGGCAGTTCTCTGCTGCCCTTCAGACGCGAACCTCCTCATATCCTTATCATTGAGTCTCTGAGCAAAATCGTCCCTGTGTGGTCCTACAACGGTCATACCACGGTCTCTTTCCAAATCCCGGGATTTCCTGAGGTGATCAGCAAATGAGTCTTCAATCGAAGACTCCTCGACAGGAAATGAGGGAACGTAGGTCAGCTCATAGGACTCACCTTCAGCGGCTATTTGCTCATAGTATTCTGAAGCCAACCTCGACAGTTCGCTGGCAAATCCCATTCTGAATCTGATCAGTTCACTCCCGAACTGTATGAGCTGGGCGTCCCACGACTCTATAGACTCATACCTTTTGTTGTAGGTTTTTGCATCTGTAAGGATTCTGTTCCTTTGCTGCAGGGCTCTCCTGTAGCTCAAAAGAGCGGCAAAGTAAGAAGGTTTGAGAAAACTCAAGATCATGTCGACGAATCTGCGCCTCAGGAGCGGTGCTCCTCTGGTAGTTTCAATGTCATCTGAAGAAAGGGGCACGACCGGCAGGGTGCCCACAAGTTCGGAGACCGAAAGTTGGCTCGAGTTGAGCCAGATTCTTTTTTCCTGGGATGTTAGGGCTATCTCTACCTTTACCTGCCCGTGATCGCTTTTGCCTGTTCCTTCGACCCTCAAGCTCTCCTGCCCGAACTTGATCAGATCTCTGTCCCTTCCTCCTCTGTGGGACTTGGCAACTGAAAGATAGTTTATGGATTCAAGGAGATTGGTCTTGCCACCACCGTTCGGTCCAACAAAGAGATTTGCCCTGTTAGGGAATGTCAGGTCTGTATCGTTGAAGTTCCTGAAATTACGTAACTTAAGCCTGTCGAGCCTCACCTCCGCCCCCTCCGAATCCCCTCAAAATTGTCAAGTCATTTTACCAGTTTGGCGCATACTTTACAAGGGTTTTTTTGTTTCTTCGAGGTGTTGAAAACCGTTGTCCCACAAGAGATTTGGGTGTATGGACGGTCGATAGATTGAGATGTTTCTCTCACCTTTTAGCTCAGCCAACAGAATCCTATTTTGTGGGAACTGCACCGAGGTCTGGAGGGCAAAAGGCTGTTGTGGTAAGGTTATCCGGGACCGGGTTGCTATTTTTGCCACAGGTTATCGATTCCTCGACTCATCCATACCTGGCAAACAGCCTTCCCCATTCTGTCTTCATGATTTGTCTTACTCTTCTTCTGCCGATTGTCCGATACCAGAAGAGATCATGATATGCTCTTGAGGCTACATAGGACCAGGGAACGAAATTGGTTCTCAACAGCAGCCGCTCCAGAGGTTTTAGAGGACCATGATATATCGCCTTCTGCCCTCTACTGGCGAACGTATCACCTGTTCTGAACTTGAAATCAATCTGGTTTATATCCTCGCCGACAATTTCCATTTCCCTTATGTCACCACATCCTAAGCCTGACTCGTGTGCTAATCTTATGAATGGAATTGACAAGGGATTGAAGCCCTGCATCCTGGCGCTGACCGCATCAATTGCCACAGAGTCGCCGCTCGCAAGAATATAGTTTTTAACGTGTGGTATCATGGCTCTTGGACCTGCTCCTTCACCGGCTATGGTTCCATCAATAACAGCAAAGATGCCAGGATGAATCTCTTTTTGTATCTTCAGTAGATCTACCAGAGTCTCGTGAATGACAGCATGAGTCCAGTGCCTGTTCTCGTTTAGAAGGCCGCCAAAAGCATTTTTCATCGCACCCGTTATGGTCGTAAAAACATGTGTCTTCATTGTGGGAAGGTGGAAAGCGTTTTTGTCCATAAGGATTTTCGGTATTTCTATTCCATTCTTGAAAACCTTATCCAACACGAGCATCTTGGCCTTTGGCTCATATTTGATCCACTCAACATCGGTTTCGTACAGGTAGATGAAGTCCAGTCCGTGTTTCTTGAGAACGGACGTGAGGTGATTGTTCACGGCACCAAGTTTCGGATCCACAACAACGGTCCTGTTCTGTGCAGGTATAAGGTCCTTGTAGCCGTCTTTAACCATCCTGGAAGCAACTCCGTCAAGCTGCCAGGGAGTTGTTGAGCAAGCAGGGTAGTAGTAATGCCAGGAGATGTTGACTTTGAGAATGGTAGGGATATGCTTTGGCATGAAAGACTCATAGTCAGCCATCTTCATGGCACGACCAATGTCTTCCACGACGCTTTCTGGCGATGTCTTCAAGACTGAGACCTTACTCTTCATCTTTCCCCATCTATTTGTTCATTTGAGATACAGTATCAATCCGGCGGTTACCACCCAAAGGAAGATGTCTATGAGGAGTGGTCTGTCGTGGAGGAGAGATCGTTCAGGAGAACCCCCTTCTCCTTTTATGTGAACCAGATAAAGGTATCTGAATATGCCATAGAGAACGAAGGGGATTGTGAGGCCCAAAAGTCGCGTGCCGAACTTGGCAACAGTCTCCGCGGAGACGGTGTACAACGCGTAGGCCATGACTGTTGATGCAGTCACTACAGATATCATCTGATCCAGAACTCGTGGACTGTATCCTGAGAGTGCTACTCTGTGCTGGGATACCTCTTCCTCCAGAATTACCAACTCATGCCTCCGCTTGCTGAGACCCAGGAATAGAGCGAGTAAACCAGTACATATGAGCAGCCAGGAAGATATGTGAACGTCTATGGCAACTGCGCCAGCCGCGGCTCTGAGTACGAACCCAGCGGAGATGGCAAGGACATCGACGATCATGGCCTTCTTCAGAAAAAGGGAATAGAAGAACATGAGGCCAGCATACGAGGCTGCCGCGAATCCAAATTCTATTGAAAGCAGGAATGATAATACAAGGCCGACAACAGCAAAGATGGCAGCAAATGCTAATGCAACAGTCCTGCTCAAGGCGCCAGATGCTATCGGCCTTTTGGACTTTGTTGGATGCTTTGAGTCTTCCTTGTAGTCCATCACATCATTAAAGAGATAGACCGAGCTGGAGAGGAGGCAGAAGAGAATGAAGGCGAAAATGGAAAGAAGAAGGAGACGGAGGTCAAGAAGGCTCTGGGAGAAGATGATACCCGCGAAGACGAACAGGTTTTTGCTCCATTGCTTGGGTCTCATCGATATGAACAAGGGTTTCATAATGTCCTTACCTGTTGGCTAACCTATTGTATGCGCACAATATACCACAAAGAACCTTGAAACTCAACTTATAACTCCGCCTGAGGCTATACGCTGTACGCTGCAAAAGTTGCTCTCATCTGGTTGCGCAGCGTATAGCGCACAGCGCGGTAATGTTGTTGACAGAGAGGCGTTTCAGGGTTACGCTTCTGGCAAATGTTATGAGAAGAAGACTAGAACAAAGTGAGGTAAGAAGATGAGAGTCTTTGTTGTGTGTCTTGCAGTTTTTTGTCTTGCCCTCTCAACTGGAAGTCACACCGTTTTCGCGCTGAGTTATGTTGAGTCCTCGGCAGGGTTGATACCTCCCACGATGGAAGGAGGGAGGACCGAGGTGGAGATGGGCGATGTAGATAACGACGGAAACATCGATCTTGTCTCCATAGGTGACCACGGGTCTCCATACATCAATACCGACCAACACGGAATCATGGTCTGGTTTGGTGACGGAACAGGCTCCTGGAGTGTGTTCATGTATGGCGACTTCGGCTATGGTGGAGTTGCTCTCGGCGATGTGAACGGTGACGGCATGGTGGACGTCGGATATGGTATGCACCACAACTATTCCGGCGTAGATTTGGGGGATCAACTCCTTGAAGTTGCTCTCGGAGATGGTTCAGGAAAGTACTGGACGCCCTGGGATGACGGCCTCGCCACAAATGGTGAAACCTGGGGTATGTTCTGCACCGACTTTGCAGATGTTGACAATGATGGCGACCTTGACATTGGCTCCAATTCCTTTGGCTCCGGTGCTGGGGTTCACGTTTACTTAAATGAAGGCGACGGCACCTGGACTCAGAGTTTCGGATTCACTGGTGGAAATTCTGCCATGGACTTCACATTTGGGGATATTAATGGCGACGGCGACCCGGATTTCGCTGTAGCTCACCAGAACGCTACGGTTTACATAGGGGACGGAACCGGGGGTTTCACGGTGGGAGATGGAAACCTGCCGTCTCCGGGCATCATAGGGCAGTACGGGCCTGACCTGGGAGATGTTGACAATGACGGCAGGGACGAGCTCTCGTTCGCCAACTCAGATGGGGGCGTCGAGGTTTGGTCATGGGTAGGTACGAATACCTGGGCTGATATTTCAGGAGCGCTTCCGAGTTCCGGCCCCTATATGGCAACCCAACTCTGGGATATGGATGTCGACGGGAACCTGGACGTGGTGGCGTTTGGTCGGGGCACAGTCACCATATGGAAAGGTGACGGTGCTGGTGGGTGGACACAAACTGCAAACTTCTCCACATATTCTCCAGGTTATTACGAAGCCTTTAGGGTTGGGGGAGATGTAGATCACAATGGTCACCCCGATATTATCCTGGTGGAGGACGAGGGTTCGTGGCCTAATGACTACAATCACGCAAGGTTCTACAAAGAGGCGTCTGTAGCCGAGTCGCTCTACATAAAGCCCGTCTATCCAATGGGGTTAGAGAAATTCTATGGTGGCTCGGTGAAGTTCATAAGGTGGATAACAGCTGTGCCTGGGAGTGCGGCAGTAGTCAACCTGGAGCTTTCGACCACAGGAGCGTCAGGCCCCTGGATACCTGTTGCAGACAGCGTCAAAGACAATGGGTGTTATCAGTGGTCAGTGATTGACTACGTCAACTCAGACAACTGCTACATTAAGTACAGAGCTTTTTCCGGTCAGGATTCCGCGATGTGCATGACGCCTGAAAGATTTGAGATAATCTCCTCAAGCATGGTTCCATACGGCAGGGAGTATTCGAGGCAATCCGGAATGTCGATGACTCTCTTTCCCAACCCCGCAAGAAACAGTGTAACAATCTCGTTTTCAATTCCAGGCAGTGACAGAATAAACTTGAGAATCTACGATGTCGCCGGCAGACTAATTCGGACAGTTTCTACCAGGGCAGTAAGGCTTGGCTCGTACGTCGAAACATGGGACGGCAGAACTGAGGATGGGGGAGAGGCAAGGGCGGGTACATACTTCATTGCACTCAAAACCGAGTCCGGGACTGTAACCAGAAAGGCAATTCTAGTAAGATAACAATTTGAGATTGCAGATTTCAGAGCTAAGATTGCGGATTGAGTTGTAGGGGCGGCGGGTGAGCCTGTTTCGAGTGTGCCGAAGGGTGGACCGCCCAAACGGTTCTTCGTCTCACGCCCCAATGCCTGTCTTTCGATCCTACATCTACGATCTGAAATGTTGCGGCCTTGCCCCTGCAAAACCAGAGGTAAAACATTGTCATTGCGAGCGAAAGCGAAGCAATCTGGCACAAGCAGATCCTTCGACTCGTCGCTCGCTACACTCACGACTTCGCTCAGGACGAAATATGCCTCATCCCGTCAAGAGGCGGGCTGGACCTATTTCGTTTCTATTTTCGAAGGTTAGGTTCTGCTTTTTACTGCTCCCCTACCGATCACAAAAAAGTTGTCATTGCGAGAAGCGTCAGCGACGAAGCAATCTCACTCAAGCAGATCCTTCGCTAACGCTCAGGATGACAAATACCCGATCCTGTCTGTCGACAGGCTGGGTCTTTTTCAGCTGGACCTATTTCGTTTTCGATTTTCGATCTTCTATTTTCGGGGGGCGAGGAAAAGGGGAGAGTGGAATTTCGAATGTGAGTGGCAGGGTTGGGCGGATTTTCGAAGGTGGGTGTGTGGGTTGTGTGGACTTTCGATCGTGTGGGGAAGGGTCATGGTGAGAGTAAGGCAGTAGCAAAGGCCTCGGGGTCAAAGTCCAGGAGGTCATCCATATCTTCGCCTACGCCGAGGTACCTGACGGGGACCTTCAACTCGTCAGAAACGGCAATCACGATTCCACCCTTTGCTGTTCCGTCTATCTTGCACAGGGCTATTCCAGTCAATTCCAGTTCTTCACTGAAGACTTTTGCCTGCTGGAGACCGTTCTGACCGAAAGTGGCATCCATTACCAGGATGGTCTCATGTGGAGCCTTATCGATCTTCTTTCCGATCGTTCGCCCGATCTTCAGAAGTTCCTCCATCAAGTCTTTCCTCGTATGCAACCTGCCCGCAGTGTCTATGAGAAGCATATCGCTCCCTCTGCTGAGGGCAGCATCTACTCCGTCAAATGCCACTGCTGCGGCATCAGCTCCCATTTGAGAGGCGACCACATCAACGCCAATCCTCTCCGCCCAGATTTCAAGCTGCTCTGAGCCAGCGGCCCTATAGGTATCACACGCACAGAGCAGAATTCTCTTCCCCTCGTCCTTAAATCTCTTTCCTAGTTTAGCAATGGTTGTGGTCTTCCCTGTGCCGTTGACACCCACAAAGAGCCAGATGCAGGGGTCTCCGTTGTCAGCTTGGACAGGTTTTCTGGGTACGGTTAGAAGGTTTGTAATCTCTCTTTTGAGGATGTCGAGGGGAGAGGCATCAGTGTCCTTTGACTTCTGAATGGTCAATATCAGTTTTTCTGTGGCCGAAGGGCCGACATCTGCCTGAAGAAGAAGGCCCTCAAGCTCTTGAAGCTCATCAGGATCAAGCTTGCGGCGGGCCAGAATGCTTCGTATCTTGTCAAAGACGCCGGACCTTGTCCTCTTCAGACCTCCGGAGAGTTTGGAAGGTGAGCGTGTCATGTACTGATTGTATCAGGCAGACTGCGCCAAGTCAAATGACCTTCTGCAATCGAAGTACTTGCCCCGAAGGGGTGAATTAGTATTTAATTACGTAGTTCAGTACGATATATGGCTGCAAGTTGTTGTGAGACTGACCTCCACCTGTGGAGCCGATGCTTATGCCAGTTAAATTCATATTCACAGTAATATTTGTAGATGCGAATTGTGTCAGGCCCGTGCCCGAGGGATCGAAGTCACAATCCTCAATGAAAGAACCACTAGCACCCAGAATACTGCTGTGGAGATCTAGGTCATGGCGGTGTCCTGGATCAAATATACTATGGCTGTGTCCAGGATCACTTAAACCGTGAACATGGCTTGGCATTTCGTTACTCGTTAGCAGATGCTGTTTTTCACCTCCTGCATTTCCGAGAGTATCAAACTGAGAATCAAGTGTATCAAGGCCGACAGGCACTCTCCCGTGTAGATCAGGAAGTGAAAACACGCTGCCTGAACCGCCGTAAGTATAGCCGATCACCGAGAACAGGTCAGGATAACTTGCCGTACCAAGAGAACTGCCGTCACACAGAAGCCATCCTTCTGGCGGCGAGCTTCCTGCGTATGAAAGGACTGCACCTACAGGCATGACAAACCCAGTTTGGTCCTTAACACGCCCATCGACGTGCAGTTTTGCGTCTGGAGTTATGGTTCCGATACCGACACTGCCCGGAACAGCGGAATACATGTCATTTCCTGAAATGACCCAGTCGCCGCGGGAGGAGCATTCAGGGCATAATCGGCCGTATCTGTTTTCACAGATCGATAGGCGTATGCTACGCTTGTGATTTCCGTTCTTGGAGACATCGTCTGTGCTTCTACCTGAAGCTCAAGCCATCGCGACTCGCCCAGCGCGAACACCCTATCGGGTATAGGATTAGAAATTCCTAAAACCTCATTGAAGAGGCCCGCATCGACCTCCACGGCCGGGTGATTTTCATTCCACAGCTCGCTCCCACCAGTCGAGATGCTGTAGATCCTGAAAGTCATATTCAAGGTGTCATTTATGGGATCGCCCACATCATCAGTAATGTATCCCTGATAGTTGATATGCGAGGGAATGACCAGTATTCCAGAACTCTTCACAATGGGAGGCTGCGTTCTATTCACCTTGACTGTGCCGAATTTGGATTGGTCAATCGACTTTCTCTGCTGTGCCACAGCCACTGCACAAACTGCGAAAGCAGCAAGGACTATCCCTACAAATATCTTCTTTGCCATCGCTCCTCCTTCGAATCCTTTGTTTGCGCTGGGGTGTTCTGAGGCACGCCCCGAAGCCCCTGTTTTTAATGATTGTAAATCCTAAATCGCAAAAGTCAAAGCGAAAAAACCCCACGCCTACACCTTCGAAATTCCCGATCCCCCGGCACCGCTCCTTGCAAATTCCCCTCTGCTCCCCGCCACACCTCCGAAATTCCTCCCAGCAGCCATCCCACTTACGAAAATCCACTCCACCCTTCCCCTAGCCTTCGAAAATCGAAACGAAATAGGTCCAACCCGTCTCTTGGCGGGATGAGGCATATTTCGTCCTGAGCGTGAGCGAAGGATCTGCTTGCGCTAGATTGCTTCGTCGCTGACGCTCCTCGCAATGACAAGTTGTTGCGTTTGCGCTGCCCGTTCTGCCCAGGCGAGGGGTGGAGAGGAATTTCGTGATTTCGTAAGGGTGGGGAATGGGTGATGGGAATTTCCCATTTTCGTAATTTCGGTGGCGTCATGTGGTGTGGTGTGGAATTTCGTGTTTTCTGGTCATGGCTGAGAGCGTGTTGTCTTACAGCGCAGAACCAGAGAAAAGGGTGGCAGGGGTAGGGTTTTGTACTTTGTCCTGTGTACTCCGTACTTTGTGAAAAGGGGTGTTAGGTGAGAAGGGATTGGACCTGTTTAGAGTTGAGGAAGGTTTTCTTCAGTTTATCATCTTCGATCTTGGAGCTGATATCCTCGATGATTTTCTTGGCCTTTTTGAACTGCTCTGAGATCTTTTTCTTCTCGCCTTTCTCTTGATAGAGCCTTGCGAGCGAGGCATGTATCTGCCACAGGAGAGGGAAGGCGCGCATCTTCTTGGCAATTCTCTGGGCTTCCTTCAATTCCCTTTCCGCCTGTTTCAACCTGACAGCTGAGAGCTGACCGCTTCAGCTAATAGAATTTCCCCTTTTATCTTCTTTGCCGTGGCAAGGTGTCTTTTCAATCCTTCTTTCTCTGCAATCCCCAGCAATTGCTCACAAAGCCCCTGTGCCTTCAAAGAGTTCCCCTTTGAAAGGTGAACCTCACTCAGAGCTCCCAGGATCTCCGGCTCAGTTTCCTTTACACCCAATTCTGAAGCCAAATCCAGAGCCTCGTTCAGATGTTGGAGTGCTTTCTTGTGCTTGCCCGAAAGGTGATAATCGGTACCGAGGCTGGTCAGGACTGCTGTCCTCTCGGCCTTCATCCCCATCTCCTCCATAAGGGAGAGAGATTCCTTGTGGTATTCCATCGCCTTTCGGATATTGCAGAGACGTTGATGGAGAGTGCCCATTTCGAGCAAGCCAAACGCTTCGCCCCATTTGTCTCCGATCTCTCTCTGGATATTCAAAGCTTCCTCATAGCATTTCAGTGC
>SOJN01000138.1 GCA_004376575.1 candidate division TA06 bacterium
TGCTTCGACTCGCTCCGCGAGTCTCGCAATGACAATCCTTTCCCTCTGTGGTGAGCGTAATGCGTTATCATCTCTCCTACTCACTCGAAAATAGAAGATCGAAAATCGAAAACGAAACGCGACATGCTCAGCGCACAGCTATCAGTTCAGTTGTTCCATTATTTTCAGAATAGCGGCGAGGGCATTGTGGTCAGCTACTGCAAACGAGCCTTTGGCAAGAGAGCCAATCTTTGAACTGGCAGGTCCGGATCTGGTGGGAGTCAGGTCGAAGCCGGTGCAAGCCGCAAAAACTACGGCACCCCCTTCTCTTATACAGTCCATGATTTCTGCTCGGAGATTTGGTCTACTGCTCAAGTCAGCGTCAACAAGAATAAGGTATCTATACTTATGTACGACATTCTTCGGAACACCTGAGTAAGAGATCCTGTTACAGGAATAACTTGCTTTTCTCAGATTTCTTCCTATGTAAAGGGCTTCATCGGTTCGCCTTGATATGACAAGGACATCGCCCCCGGCATGAACAGACTCGAAGGCTCTGAAAGGTTCGTCTCTGTATGGATTTGGATAGTATTCGAAATCCACCCCCCTGATCCCTCGCCAGTCAAACTGGAAAGCGACCATTGACCTGTTATCGGGCTTCAGCTTATAGGTTACGCGGACCTTTCCCCTTTTCCCTATCTTTCGGACAGTCTTGATTCTCTTGTCTCTCAAGGCGACACCAGGAGTCTGTATGAACCTGACGCTCAGGTCCTCTATGACCTGATCAGTCACGTTCTCGATGACCACATCAGCCCACCTATCGTGGGTGATCACCCTTGTCCTGAAAGGAAGTTCCCCCCTTTTTGAACGGAGCCGGGTAAATGCAGCGGCACCCGCGTTCACCCACTCAATTCTCGAGTAGGGGCCCAGACTCCCCCAGTGGGTCCTGTTCAAATCGTGCCAGAAAAGGCCGCAGGCCGAATAATCCCTGGACAGGCCCACGATGCCCCCGCTCAACCTAATCATGAACTCCTGAGGCGCTTCAGGCTCCTTGCTTTCCCCCATCAGTATCCAGTCCACCGCCTCCCCGACCATCAGGTTGACCTCATCCCCCACCAGGTATCTGGACCACTGGCCAATCATCGCCTTCTCTTCTTCTGCCGTAGACTCATAGAGCATTACCGCGCAAAAACTGGCTCCCGCGTCGCTCAGCATAATCGGATCCTGTCCGTGCTGGTGCCCTTTATCCCACCCAAGCACGAACACCCATACTGGCTTCTCTACCTGACCCACCTCTATTATTCTGGCGAGCACAGAGGCGCTCTTATGCGCCCTCCACCAATCCCAGCGCGCGCATACGGCTCGGTCTGACTTCTCCCAGAGGATTCTGCCCAACCATCTCATCCTCCCATGGATGCTCATGCTGTCCCAGTTTTCAGGCGTGTTTATCGCCAGCGAATCCACAAAATCATTGACCATCTCAAACCCGCCCGGGCCGGGCCTAATGTAATCAAAACCGACATAGTCCACGTTCGGGTCGGCGTCTATCTTCCTGGCCAGCTTTGCAATGTCTTTTATCCTCTTTTCATCGCTCAGGGAGACGTGATGATTTCTCCGGAGTTTCCCATCTTCGTACTCCCAACAGTAGCGATAACCCAGGCCCAGTTCTGGTTTGCCCCAAACCAGGAAGCTCCCTATCCAACCCCCGAACTTGAACCCATTTTTTTGTGCCTCTTCTGCCAGTTTTCCAAAGGTTCCGGGCCCTGCGGAAAGCCAGGGCTCTTCTGAGGTGACCTTCCCTTCAACACTCCATCCCACAGAATAGAGAATTGTATTCGCGCAGAGAAGTTCTGCCCACCTTAAGTAGTTCCGCCAGTCCCATCTCCCACCGAGTGGATTTGAAACCGGATTTTCAATCAGATCTGTCTGAGCCTCAATGGTCATCGCGCATATTGCAGTGTCAATCGAGGGAAGAGTCTTTCCACTCACCTCAATTTCAACCGAATTTTGGAGTACGAACCGATTACTCTGAAGCGGAACAGTCACCTCAAGCCTGTATTCCCCCAGCTCGGGATTAAAAGGGATTGGCCAGCCACCAGTATAGGCTCTTGAACTATCATCATATCTTAGATGAAATTCTCCCATGCTGTTCTGAACAAGTCTCTCTCCACGGTACGCCTTCACAACCGGAACCACACCCGTTACAGGTTCCCCCGGGGACCACTCTATCTTCGCCTCCAGCGGGACGAGTTCATATCTCAGATAATCTCTTTTCGGTGTGGAGAGAGAAAACGTGGCGGCATTGACGCTGTGGATAATAAAGAGCGGAGAAAAAAGCGCGAGTACCAGTTTCAACAACTCCAGCCCCCTACCTCCAGAAGAACCATATGAACATGTAGGCAACTGCAACTGCTACTACTGTAAACGGCAGACCTATCTTGACGAAGTGACCAAAAGTGACGTTCTCTCCCGCCTTCTTCAGTATGCCAAAAGCAACTATGTTTGCTGCCGCACCTATGGGTGTGATATTTCCGCCTACGGAGGCCCCTATCACAATCCCAAAAAGGAGCAGATAGGGTGATATTGACATACTGGCAGCAAGCATTCCACCCACCGGCAGCATTGCAGTCACATAGGGGACATTATCGACAAATGCTGAAAAGAAGACGGATGTCCAGGTGACGACATTATAGGCAAGGAAGGTGTTACCTCTCGTCATCTGCGCGAGGAAACTGGCCAGACCCGCAATGATACCAGTTGCCCTCAGAGCCTCCACAAGTACGAAGATCCCCATCAGCAGGAAGAACGTATCCCAATCAAATTTCTTAATCAGCGAGAACGTTCCTTTTTTCACTCTTGTCTCGAACCAGATAGTACCTGCCGCTCCGAAGAGCATGCAGACCGAACCGGTCCCATATTCGAAATCTGGAAAGATGAATGACACGATTGCCAGAGCTGCAACCATCCCGATGAGCAGCCATGACGGGACCATGCTCAGAATAGGTTCCCTTTCAATCCGAGGGACCGGCTGTCTGTATTTTCTAAACGCGATGTAGAGCACAATCAAGGATACGGCAGCGGCAAGCTCAATGGCAAAGAAAAGGCAGGGCTTTCCCTGGAAGAAGAAGAAGTGGTTGAACGTCATACCTGAGTATGAGGCAAGCAGCATGCTCGGCGGGTCACCGACGAGAGTGGCCGCGCCCTGGAGGTTGGAACTGACTGCTATGCCGACCAAAAATGGGATTGCCGAAACTTTTAGTCTTCTTGCAATCACCATGGCAACTGGCGCCACGATCATCACAGTAGCAACATTTTCGCAGAAAGCGGATATGAGTCCACTCAGTCCGCACACGAGTACAAGAGCCATGGCTGCATTCTTTGACCTTGCCACAAGGCCATCGGCGAGCCTGGCAGGCACTCGAGAATATATGAAGAGCTCGGCAACCAGATACGTGCCGCCGAATATGCCCATCACGTTCCAGTTAATCGACTTGAATGCCGAGATGGGGCCAAGAGTCCCGGTGATAAGCAGAATCAATGTGCCTGCCCAGACCGCTGGTCCCCTGTATTTGTGTGATATGGCTAGGAAGAGGTAGACGGCGAGAAAAGTAAAACCTGCCACGAACTTCTCCGTAAGAACCCCCTTTCTTGCGGAGAACGAAACTAAACACTATTTCAATGAATAATCTCTGAGCTCCTCTTTTTCGAGCGTAAGAAGGTTCACCCTTTTGACAAGTCCTATGTCCGGGGCGTAGTACTCTTCGACAAAAGCGGAGTCAACCGAACCATTGCCATAAGGAGTATCGATTACACCCACCTGTTCCAACCTTACAACATAACACTGGTCAAACCTTCCCGCAGGAACACTGACGTCCCTTATGGCAACAACTTTCCCGTCCAGTGTGACACTCCTTTTCACGGGCTCGCCATAGACCATTATAGTATTCTCGAATTCATCCGTCCAGGTATTCCCAAGTACCAGTGGAAGTGCCAAACGTCTGGCCCACCTCTCCTCGAGAACAAATTCCTCGTTGAATAGGTATGTGGTCTTTACGTACTCATCAAAGTAATCCTCGCCCTTGTACCAGTACCCATCCTGGAAGTCGACCTGAACCCTCATGCAATCTCTTCTCAGCATTATACTCGAACCGGCCACCGAAACCCGCTTCTCGCCTCCGCTGGAGAGGTTATAGAACCAGGTATTTCCAACGGCATCCATCGGAATGTAATCTGAGCCAATCCTGTATACCAGTGGATCCATGCTGCACCCACCAACTACAAGAAGAAGCAAAAGCAAGATCTGAGTATGACGAATCATAACTTGTGCCAAAATCCTATGTTCAGGAACACTAAATCTCCAGGCTTCTTGCTGAAATATCTCCGGAATAGAATTCCTGCGTCAAGCATTGTTCCACCTGCTATGTGAAATTCCGTACCGCCACCCAGGACCCCACTCAACTGGTAACCTTTCTCCTCGCCGGTTCCAAGGCTTCTATTTAGCAAGCTGTACCCGGTGCCAAGCAGACCGTATAACCCCACATCTTTTGTGAATGAGTGGAGAGTGTATCTCCCGTGCAACTCACCATTTAGCATCTCCAGAACGAGACCGTTGTTTCCTTTTCCCTTCAGGGAAGCATACGAAACGTGCAAGCCGATTCTCAATTTCTCAACAGGGAAGACCGCAAACCCTGAAGTGACGGACATTCCCCCGGTGATGTCCTGACCGAAGTCACCAGCAGGAGCGAGAAACCCGCCCCCTACTCCGATGGTCAATGGGAAAGCTTTGCACGGCGCTGCAGGAAAGGATACTACGACTAACATACTTAGTGCAGCGACAAAAACATATCTCATGCCTTTTCCCCACACTTGGGGCAGAATTTGGAACCTGGGGGAATTTCACCATTGCACTTCCTACACCGAGCTGACTCCTGGGTCTTCTTGATTTCCACCCCGCAGTTCGGGCAGAACCTGGAATTTGATGGAATAGACTGCCCGCACTTGGGACATCCCGCCATCTCCGGAGCGAGATTGCTGCCGCAGTGGGAACAGAATCGTGATCCCATCAGCACAGCCCCGTGGCACTTCGGACACTCAACACTCTGCCCCTGTGAAAATGCTTTCTGAAGCATCCCGGGGAGCATCATACCCATACCCAGACCTGCGCCCAGACCGACCCCGGCGCCGGCTGCGCCTCCGCCCCCACCATCCTGTGCGGCTTCCCTCATCGCTTTGGCCGCTTCGAACTGCATGAACTTCCCCATGTCACCCACTGCTCCCATACCCGCTCTCTCGTCAATCATCTTCTGCACTTCAGGAGGAGGAGTTATTGCGTTAATATAGAAGTCAACACACTCAAGGCCGTACTTCCCAAAATCTTCCTGGATTCTCGCCTTCGTCCCTGCTGCTATTTCATCATAGCTCGCGGGCAGGTCGAATACAGTACTCGCAGTCTCACCAAGGAAATCGGCGAACCTGGCAACAGCTATTCCTCTCAGGAAGTCATCAATCTCCTCAGTAAAGAAAATACCCTGGGTGCCCACAACCTTGTTCACGAACAACTGGGAGTCCACCACTCTATCACTGAATATGCCAAAGGCCCTCAGTCTCACCATCTTCAGCTCAGAGTCTCTAAAAGCTATTGGCTCCTGAGTGCCCCACTTTCTGTCCGTAAAGACCTTCTGGTTTATGAAATAGACCTCGACCCTGAACGGGCTCTTTCCCCCAAAAGGTTTCCCTTCAAGCCCTACCAGAAGCGGTATGTTCAAGCTGGTCAATGTGTGCCTGCCTGGACCGAAGGTGTCAAGAGCCTTTCCATCTCTGAAAAAGACAGCAGCCTGATTCTCGCGAACTACCAGCTGGCTTCCTGCAGTAATCTCGCCGGAACCCGACTCGGGTATTCTGTGGACCATCTGCTCACCGGTTTCGTCCAGAAACTCTATGACTTCGAAAAGCTTGGCCATCTCTTAGCCCCCGGTTATGACGCTCTCTCTTTGAGAAAGCCTGTTGTCGAAATTTTCCAGCTCCTCAACCAGCGCATTAAGAGCCGTTTCTGTCTCTGTTACACCACCCAGAGCATCCGCCACTTTCTTTACCGTCTTCGCTATATCTTCTATTCCGGTCTCAAGACCCTTGTCAAAATCGTACATCTTCTCAAGTTTACTCTCTCCGACTTTTTCCAGGTCAAAGAATCCAGAGTAGCCGTAGTCTGCGAATCTAACTCTATCGGCAATCTTTTCAAACATCTTGGTAGCTCTGTTGATGGGTTTGAGCAGTCCCAAGCTTCCCGCATCTGTAAGCTTCACGGCAATTTTGTCTATTTTTCCTTTGAGACCCCTGAGTAAAGCTTCAAGGTGACGCCTCAAAAGCTTGTCGCTTTCTCTTCTCTCTTCTCTCTTCAGATAGCCAGCATAGCCAGGTACGTGTTTTGCGACGAACTCAACAGTTTGTCTGAACCTCTCTGCAAGATCTCCCATGATCTTCTTACCTCGCTTGGTTTAGTACTTCAAGGCTGCTAACGTGGAAACATGATACCCCATATGTTCTGAAAGTCAAGTAGAGATGTAGCTTAAAGGAATTGCTCAGCCTGCTTTTTCTTTGTTTGAACGTATACTCAATTGAAGAAAAAATCAACGGCCTTCTACGAAAGAAGGAATATCGAGGAAAAGAAACTAATTTATGTAAGTGAAGAGAAGAAGCCCCAATACTATTCCTGCTGCATCTGCCGCTATGTCCTTCCAACTCGCGGTTCGACCGGGTTTGCGCATGTCATACAGCTCCTTCCCAATCCCAGCAGTGGCAGAAAGCGAGACTGCAAAGACCCGTGAGTTGGGTTGGGGATTGTTAAGCTCTGTGTGATATATCCTGTACGAAAGACCGACAAGGTACGCACTGGCCAGAGCATGAACGAGCTTATCTTCGCTCAGCCATTCGTCCTTTGCTTCTGATTGGGGAGTATCCCTGTCTGCGGTCGTACTTCCGTACGCCGCTCCGCAGAAAACCAGAAGGATGACGACAAAACCAAAAGGTCTAATCATAGTCCGAGGTCAACCGCAATTCCCTGCATGGCCTGGAGACAGACTCCGGTAAACTCCTCCAATGAAAGGTTTAGATCTTCACAGGACTTTATCTGTTCCCGGTTCGCTCCGGCAGCAAACCTCTTCTCTTTGAATCTTCTCAGCACGAAGTCAGCGTCTATGTTGCCAATTCTTTTTGTAGGGTGCATAAGCGCAGCAGCAACTATCAGCCCCGTTATCGGGTCGGACGCATAAAGCGCCTTGTCCATTTTTGACCTGCATTCCCTGTGCCCGGGGTGCGCCTTCACTGCATAGACTATTCTCTCGTCCACGCCTTTCTCTTCGAGCATGAACGCACCCACGAGACCGTGTCTGTCTGGGCTGTCCTTTGTGCTGTCGTAATCGATATCATGAAGGAGACCTGTCAGTCCCCACAGATCCTCGTCTTCATCGAAGTGTCTGGCCAGAGCACGCATGCACGCTTCGACTGCGATCATGTGCTTTATGAGATTCTCATTCTTCACGTTCTCCCTCACAAGTGCCATAGCTTCTTCTTTGTTCACGACCTCTCCTTTCCCTGTCTTGGTCCAACCTACTATACGTAGTCTGAGGGGTCCGCCAGATCCTCGAGGGATTCACCCTTCAGATACTTCAATACCTTGTTGAAAGCAAACTCGACCATCTTCTCGTGGTATCCTGGATAGAAGGCAGCATTGTGAGGGGTCATCACCACATTGTCAAGCCTTTCAAAAGGGAGATTCTGTTTGAACGTCTTATCTGCTGTGTACTTCCACCAAACATCAAGACAAGCAGTAAATGAAGGATTCGCCTCTAGATGGTCAAACAGGTCCTTTTCTTTTATGACCGCCCCACGCGACACATTCACAAGTGTTGCATCGGGCTTCATGCTGGAAATCTCAGCTTTACCTATCAGCTCTTCTGTCTTCTTGGTGAGAGGTACAGATATGACCAGGAAATCGACCTCACCCAGGAATTTTTTCAAGGTCTCAAAATCATAGAAACGGTCAAGGACTTCAGAAGGGGGCTCTTTGATATCACACCCGAACACCACCATGCCCAGGCATTTCCCCAATCTGGCAACATGGCAACCGATAGAGCCAACTCCAAGAACACCGAGTATCCGCCCACAAAGGACCTTGGACTCTTCTCCCTGTGGGAACAACCCTTTTCTCATCGCTTCAGTATGCCTCACCACATTCTTGGCTGTTGAAAGCATGAGAGCAAACACGTGCTCGGCAATTTGTGGACTGCTTGCTCCTGAGCCCGTTGAAACCATCACAGACCTCTTCAGAGAAGAGAAGGGCACATGGTTGACTCCTGCTGCCAGAGCCTGGATGAGTCGAAGCTCACTCATGGATGAGATCATCTCTCTACCTATCGTACCGCGCCACCCTCCGACAATCAGAACCTCTACCCGCTTGCGTACTCTATCCAGTTCTGTCCTGCTCAGGTCCTTCTGAAAGTAAACCCTGGCCAACGGTTCCAGGCTCTTGGCGAGTTCTCTGTCTCTATCAGTGGGTTCAAATCCTACAAGGATTGTTCTCTCTTCCACACAAGCTCCTTCGGCGCCCGCGTGAGGACATCACATCCATCATCCCTCACCACAACAATATCTTCCAGCCTAACGCCCCCGTAGCCGGGGAGGTATATCCCGGGTTCTATTGTGAAAGCCATGTTCCGCTTGATCACATCTTTAGATGTTGGATGAAGAAAGATGCCGCCTCTCATCAGGCCGCATGGATGACCAAGAAGATGTGGAAAAAAGTCACCGTAGCCCTTGTCTGTTACGTATTCTCTGGCCACAGCATCGACTTCGGATGCGAGTCTGCCAGGCTTCAAAAAATCGATTGCCCTGAGTTGTGCAGTGAGCACAAGATTGAAGAGCTCCGTCTGCTTCTCGGTTGGCTTGCCATATACTCCCGTTCTGGTCAGATCCGATCCATACCCTTTGAAAACTGCACCCATGTCCACCATAATCAGTTCGTTTTTGCCCAATCTTCTCAAAGCAGGAACCGGATGGGGCTCAGCCGTATGTTCGCCAAAGGCTACTATGGTAGGGAATGACCTCCGCTCTCCCCCTTTCTCGTGAAGCCCGACGTCCATTTCCGATCTCAGTGTTAGTTCGGAGACGCCCTCCTCTACCAGTTTCAACTTCGCAGTGAAGGCTTCATCACTTATCCGCACGGCCTCCTTGAGCAGGTTGATTTCGTGTTCAGTTTTCACCATGCCCATTCTTGCCACCAGGTTTGCTGTCCTGACAGTCGTAATGCTTCCAAACGCATTCGCATATTGGTCTGTTGTCACGGCCAACCTCTTCACCTTCTCCTTCCTGAAGATGGATCTTATCTCCTTCATATACTTGTAGTCACTCTTGACAAAGGCAAGAGTTTCGGCCTCTATCAGGTCGATATCCTCGGGGACAAGGCCTCTGATCTTGGAGAGAGTTATAAGGTCACAAATAAGGTATGGCTTGCTGGCAACAACCAGCACAGGGCTGATCTCGACATAGTTGAACGAAGCTTCTACACCGAGCAAGTAGAGGACCTCAAAGGGTGAGTCAACAAGAATGGCATCAAACTTGCGCCGTCTCATCTTCGCATGTAGCTTCTCGATTCTGTTCATTTCACTCCTTATCTCTCCTTGATATTTTCGATAGAGCCTTCTTCGACTCCTGAAGGTCTTTCTCTATCTGAGCAGCCAGTGCTTTCTCACTTTCAAATTCAATCTCCTCTCTTATTCTGCGGTGAAACCGGACGGTAATTTCCTTGCCGTAGATATCTTCAGCAAATCCAATGATGTGAACCTCCAGGGAGCGTTCTTTTTGTTTGAAAGTCGGGACACAACCGATGTTCATCACAGCTTGGTGCAACTTACCATCCACAAGAGCCATGACCGCATATACACCATCACCGGGAAGCAGCTTCCTTTCAGAGCTCAAGAGTACGTTTGCAGTCTTAAAACCAAGCTTGCCACCACGGCTTACCCCTTCAACAACCTTTCCACAGAGAGAATAGGGCCTCCCGAGCATCTTGTTCGCCAGTGGGACATCTCCTTCCATCAGTATTCTTCTTATTCTGGTACTGCTTATGGGTAGGCCATCTAAGAGTGCGGGCGGCACGACGTCGATGTCAAATCCCAACCTCTTCCCCTCATCCCTCAGAAGGGAAATATCTCCTCTCCTGTGAAAACCGAAGTGATGATCGTATCCAACAACAATTTCACGAACCTTCAACCCTTCAGAGAGAAATTGTGTTATGAAGTCCTTCGGCTTGATGTTCGCAAACGATTTGTCAAACTGAACGGCAATCATGAATTCTACCCCGGTCTCTTCTACTATTCTCGCTTTCTCCTCTACAGTAGTCAGAACGAAGGGCTTAGTTGAACCATCCACAACAGCTTTAGGATGAGGCTCAAAGGTGACGAGGGCCGAGGGGACGCCCCTCTTTTTCGCTCGCTCCAGCAGGCGGCCAATAATCTTCCTGTGGCCCAGGTGTACTCCGTCAAAGGTCCCAACGGTCGCAACAAGGCCAGGCACAACGCGGCCGAGATTCTTGATCTCTCTGTAGATCTTCACTACGCGAGCACCCTCAAAGGGATGAGCATGCCTTTTTCTATTCTGCCTACTGCGATCAGATTCTCCCTGGCATCACAGACCCTCACAAGACGAGCTTCAGATCCACAACCAGGGTGATCGAATTCGACCATCTGGCCGAATTTGAAACTGGAGGAGTCTTTTGTTCCGAGGTTGACAATCGGAAACCTTCTGAGTGCATCCTTCATAGTCATCAGATGTTCTTCTATCCCAGAAACCATGTCTATGTCAATTGAATTCTTGAGTAGGTTTTCACCCACTCTCAATCTGACTAGATTATGGAGATGGCCGAGACATCCAAGTTTATCTCCAATGTCTCTGGCCAAAGCCCTGATATAGGTTCCCTTTGAACAGACAACTCTGATCTTGATGTCACCATCCTCGAAATCGACCATTTCCAAATCTCTGATCTGGACCCTCCTGGCCGGTACTGCTGGCGGTGTCCCTTCCCTTGCCAATTCATGCAGTCTCCTGCCACCGACCTTTATGCAAGAGTATGTGGGGGGGATTTGTTCTATCTCCCCTTTGAAAGAATCCAGTACATTACTGATGAGGTCCACAGTAATACCTCTCACCTCTGCACGTTTCACTACTCTTCCAGTCGAATCGTCGGTCTCAGTTGCTGCTCCCAACCTCACAGTACCAACATACTCTTTATCGTCTTCAGAAAAGAATCTGATGATCTTTGTGGCTCTTCCACTGAGAACAACAAGAACCCCGCTCGCAGCCCTGTCAAGGATTCCTGTGTGGCCAACCTTTCTCTTGCCAGAAAGTTTTCTCACCTTCTGCACTACATCGAAAGATGCGACCCCACGTTTTTTGTTTATGTTAAGCAGACCTTCCAGAGAGACCTCCGGGGAAAAAAAGAAGGGGAAGTACCTCCCCCTTCTCACTCAGGATCTCGGAATTCAATCAACGAAAACTGTAGTTGACTGAGAACCTGTAGTTCTCGGTATCAAACTCATAGAGTTCTGAGTCCACACCCAGGTCGAATTGGAAGTCTCTGAACTTTATGCCGCCGCCAAACGTGGGCCCCTTTCTTACTCCGTTCTCATCATTGAAGTAGCCGACCCTTGCCGAGAGGAAGTCGTTGTAGGTATATTCCACCCCGCCGCACTTCCATGCATCCCTGAATGTCTCGTTGAAAGAAGAGGTCACACCTACGAGAACACTGATAATCTCTCCAGACACGATGAGCCAGTTGGGCTCTTCCTCCAGCAGCCTATACGAGGCGCCAATTCTTAGAGTCCTCGGGAGAGGATCTGTGTCTCCGGCCTCCAGGTAGCGGAGGTCCGGCCCGAAATTCTGGAGCACTGTACTTAAGTACAGCCCTCTCAGCGGGGTCCTGTAAAGAATTCCGGCATCTGCACCCCAGCTTGATCCCGCGCCGCCACCCGGTTCGTTGTACAGATAAGCGATGAGCCAACCGGGAGCGAGGTAGCTATATATGAATTTCAAGCCAAATCCAATACTGATATCCTCCCTTATCTCCACTCCGTAAGACACACCCGCTGACAGATCAAATGTCCTGAATCTCGCAAGAGGAGTTCCGAACACATCTGTTGCCTGGGTTTCGCCAGTAGTCAAGTAAATGATGTTAGCACCGATCACCCCAAGGCCCTTTACGGGATGGGCAAGTCCGAAATACTCATAGTACATGTCAGGATAGAGGCCGGTGAGCCAGTTGGAATGCATGAGAGAAATCGCAGTTACATCTTGAAACCCCAGGCCGGCCGGATTGTAAAAGGGAGCCGTTGCATCATCAGCAATAGAAGAGAATGCGGCACCCATGCCACTCGGTCTGGCCCCTGGAAATATGGTCAGAAAGATTGCGCCAGCCTGAGACGCAGTACCAAAACTTGCTCCAGCCCAGAGTAGAGTCGTCAGGGCCACTGTAATGATGGCCACAAAAAGCTGCTTCATCAATCTCCTCCGTAACATTTTGCGCCAGAAGACTGGCACAGGTTAATGATTATAGCCACTTGAACCGATAGTGTCAAGGCCTAGAGCCCTGCACAGTCTATCTCACAATGAGCAGCTTCTCTATGACCTCCGCTTTTGAACTGGTAGCAACCTCATGGGCGAATCCTTCTGTCTTAGCGATCACCTTATAAAGATACACCCCATTGGCTGGTCTGTCGCCGTCTTCGTCTTTTCCATCCCAGTATATCTGATGATATCCGGAACTGGTAAATTCGCTCGACAGAGTCTTTATCAGCCTTCCCCCTATTGTATAGACTTTCACAGTAACTTTGCCGGGCTGGTTTATCGTGAAGGTGAAATACGTATCGTTTTCAAACGGATTTGGATAGTTGAGCACCTCCCCGAGGCCCATCTCGTCTGGACCTACGGGTATGGCTATTACTGACATCTCGCTCCGATTCAGATAGTTGTCAGACGCTATGAAAGTGAGGCTGTCTCTTCCCGTATTACCTTCTGGAAGCTCCAGAGTATAATTGAACCTTCCTAAAGTATCGGACCCCTGATCGTAGTTGAACAACTCATTCAGGTGCACCGAATTGAGTTCGTCTCCATTGATCACCATTCTGAGAATCCTGTCCGGCCTGTCACCGAGATATATGCCGCTTTCATCTGATATTATCCCCGTGATCTTGGATCCTACGTTCACAAAGAATGAGTCTGTGACTTCTCTCCCCTCGTGCTGAATCCGAATGTTGGGGCCTTCAAGATCAGTAATTGGTCCTGAGTTGCCCCCAACATAAAGAGAGTCCACCGCGCCTGAGCCGTCCCGCTGATCGTTCCAGACATATACAGAAACCCTACCATCATACCCTTCCCTTATGCTTCCCGACTCTATCTTCGGGACCCGGAAGGTGTGGGTGAACTTTCCTTGTTCAACAGAAACAAGTCCCCAGTAGAAAGGGTCGCCGGGAAGTTCATAATTTACGACTGACCCAAACTTTTGTGAAGTATCACTCTCCATGTGCGCTGAATCAAATGCGCGCAGCATTCCCCATCCTTCAAACGTGGAATCCTCCACCACTCCCTTTACCATTACCTTGGTCAGCCCAACCATGCTGTCTGGAATCACATCCAGAGAACACTGCAGAGCCGGCGGTGCAATTTTCACGGCTGGGTCACCAAAGATGAGGTAGTATTCTGCTGCGGCAACATGCGTACTGATCTTTGCAGCATAGACAATCTCGCCCGCAGTAGTCAGAGAACTGCTGCTGTACATATTATCGAAAAGTTCGTATGAATACACGGCGTTAGCACCGCCGTAGGTAGGCCTCGAGGCCCCGAGTGACACAATGGTTCCACCATATGGAGTCTTGCTGATCAGTCCGCTCATTGACGAGGCTGTAGGTCTGTCGAAAAGGCCAACAGAACATGAACCATAGAAGTAAAAGGGGGCCATCCTGCCGTTTACAAGTCTGCTCACATCCTCAGGGCTCCTGAACACATTCTCGTGGGCGATTTTTTTTATGTTCCCGTGTCCAAGAAAAATGCCAGAGAAGACGCCGTTGTTTATGCAGTCAATCATGGCGTCCCTTGCGCCGGGCTTGTCTTCCCCAACCTTGGGATATTCAACCAGGTACACCTTCAGTAGATCTATCCTTGCAGGGATTATTCTTGAAAGATTCTCGCACTGATTTGTGAACTCAGAATCTCCGCTGCGAGGCTCCTGGTCGTCTGCAACAAGGAGAGCGCGGTTCTTCCATGCTCCAAGCAGTTCGTTCTGCTCGTAGTTGATGGCCTTGAGGGTAAGAATCCTTGCTTCCTCAATCGAAACGGCGTCAAACCTGCCCAGATACATATCAGCGTCGTTGTCACCAGCGGTCAACCAGATAAACCAGTCGTCAAAACACGGATTCTCCCCCTCCGCGAACTTGTTCCTGCTGACCACAACATGACCTCTGACATGCGGCGGTATGAAGTTCTTGGGATGTGCTAGTTTCAAATTGTTCTTATAGTCGTAGGTGGAGGCTCCAGCCAGAAGGCAATATGAGGGTGCCGGGTTCCAGTTAGACAGTGTCCACGCCAGAAAATCCCTTATTGCCGTCGGGTCCATGAGACCCCAGGAGAAATTGTCAAGCACATCTATCATCCCCATCATGGTAGCCTTTGGACTGGGTATGCCGGATATGTAGGAATTCCGCCACGAGATGAGGTCGGCTACAGCCGGCATAAAAGGCTCATGGCATATTGCCACATAGTCCGCCCCTCCCTGTTTGAGGTTGTTGGGCGAGTCCATTTCCAGCCTGATCGGTCTCAAGAAGCTTGTGGCAGCAGAATAGACCTGTGTAGTGAATATCTCGGCCTGAAGTGTAACCTCTGAACCTGCCTGGACATAATTGATTAGACGGGTGGGATGAAATGGATCAGTCACATTCAGAACAAACGGCGTGTCGCCCACATTCTCCAGTTTGTATTCAACAATATCGCTTTCAGCCGGGGTCTGGGTTGAGAACTCCAGTTTTCCTTCGGCGAGTCTGAAATCTCTTTCATATCTCAGGTCAAAGAAGTCTACGAAGATCCTGCTCTCTTCATCTGAGGAGTCAGGTGTTCCTCCTCGTGTCAACTCCACCTTTATGTCATTCCTTCCCTCTACCAGACTGTGTGCCGTTCCACCTACCACAATCGGAGGATCCTTTTTCCCCGACATCCTGGGCCCGGGTTGGTCAACGATAAGTTCTCCATTTAGATACAATTTCACGTTCATCACAGTATCAGAATCGACGAAAAAGCCCATTCTCACATCGCAGGTCTCAGAGGCGACATCAACTGGATAGACCTGGGTGGTGAAGCTCGCCCTATCTGCCCCTGCATCTCTCTTCAAACGGTGCCAGATCCATCTAAGACCCGACCTCATGGGCGATTCAACTTCTTCTTCCAGATGTATCCTGTCTTCAAAAGCCAGGGGCCGCGTCGGGTCCGGGTCCTGTGGATAAACATCCAGTGTATCCATTCTTGGCCCTGGGGTTCCTCCCCACTTCAGCCAGTACACATTGGTCTCAGCATAGGGGTTCAGAAAATGGTAGAAAGAGTCGGCAGTAACATCAAGGCTCCAACCCGTTAATGAAACCGCGTAGAAGAGGATGTAATCTGAGGGGTCTATTCTTCCGTCTTCCTCACCCTCAACATATATGGCCACCTCTATCGATTCAGGCCTGGGCGTACTCAGACTTTCCGGAAGAGGCCTGCTGCCTCCATTAATAAGAAGGAAGGTTCTGGGATCTACCAGCTCGACAGGAACTCCAGCAATTCTCAGATCATCATACGTGAGCTTGTAAATGCCTCTATCATTGAGCGATATCTTCACCCACTGTTGAAGGTCCAGGACTCCCATCGTCACTTTTGGAGCCCGCCGCCAGGTCCTTGATTGGGAGTAGTTGGCAAGGACAGACTGATAGAGTCTCTCAAAACCATCTCTGGGCAGGCTCGTCCCCGCATTCCTCCCGGTTCTATTGAACCTCACTCTAATTCTCACCTCTTCACACAGCTCTACAACACGCCTGCGGGCATCAAATCTCACCGCAGATATTCCGATGTGAGCAACCCTCTGGTTTCTCAGGAATCCCGTCCCACTAACCTCTACGAATGCGCGCGGGATGAATCCGGACCTGTCATAGGAGGCAGGGTTGGCCTCGTATATATAACTCTCTAGCCCTAAGCTGTCGGCCACAATCCTCGGAACTGGTGCCAGAAGGAACTTCCGCAGGGTCCTCGTCTTGACACCCAACACCTCCACCGAAGGAGAAGCATCCAGAGGAATTCCCACGACCAGTTCCTTCTTGAGAATGGCCGGATCACCCGGTTTATCCGGAGCAGAACAGCCTTCTGTGAAGAGTTGCCTGTAGGTTACGCCATCGACAGAAAGTGTCGCCTGATCGAACCTCGCCGTTCTGTAAACAAGATCAACATACTTATCGTTCTGAGGGACCACTGTGAGTTGTGGACGCTCGGCGCGCACAGTCGGGACGAGCAAGCACAAAAGAAGTGCAACGCTCGAGATAACTATGTATGAATTGATATTTGTAACCTTTGTCATCATATTTTTTCGGCTTCGTCAATCAGCATAACAGGTATGTCGTCCTCTATACGATAGGCAAGCTTGCATGGGCGGCAGATCAGTTTTTGAGCCTCCTGATCATATTCAAGACCGCCCTTGCACTTGGGACATGCCAGAACCTCTAATAACTCCTTCTTTAACAACTCACACCCCCATTTCATTTGGTGGAAGTCTTCTGCCCGAGTTTTTCTATTGATTTAAGTGCAAGATCAACCGGCAATGGCCCTGTTGCCAGCATCCCCCATATGGACTTCGCTTCCTTTATTGACGAGAGACCTCGAATCCTCACCATGTTTCCACTGCTGGCACCCCTCACGATTGGTGCAGACACAACCTTGCCATCTATGAGAAAGGCCATGGGATTTCCAATGTGACGTCCAGTCGCCTCTTCAAGTCTCTCGGCCGCTTCGGTGGTGATTTCCATTTCCACTATGGGTCTACTGAACTCATCGTATCCAAACGATGCGCCCTTCAGATCATCATTCGTCAAGAGCACATCCAGAAGAATCAGAGGCTTGGTCATATTCCCCTGCTCAAATCCCAAATCTGCCTCTGGCCCGTAGGTGCTCTTCACGACCTCCTCTGATAATCTGAAGACCGGCCCCTCAGGCCAACGTGCAAGCCTCACCGACAAGCTCCCAGGCCTGGACACCAGTCGAATAATCTCAGCTCTGTCCCCAAACGATTCAAAATTTATTTTCAACCTTTGATTTGTTCTTGATTTTAATCGAACACCTTTCAAGCCAATCCAGGAGAGTCGGGCCCCCAAAAGACTCCCTGTAAGGGTCATACCACCATTTTGACTCCCTCTTGCCACGAACGTCGCTTCATATGCGTGTCTTACGGGGACCTCGATCGAAAGCGGTGAATTGAAATCAAAAAGAGACATATTCCAGAATATCTTCTTGTCTTCTGAATCCACCCTCACCTTCACCGGAAGACCCGTCTTCTCACTCACCCACATCCTCCCCTTGAGATCCTTCTCCATCCTGGGGTCAAGAAAGGCTAAGTTGGGCTCAAAGCTGAATCTTCCTGCCCGCCTTCCCCCAATTCTATCCTTACCAATATACTCAAAATTCCCCAGAGCGACAGTCCGTTCCAGCTGCCGAAGAGGGTTGATCTCCTCGCTCGCCGCCTCCTCCACCCACGTTCTTGTCTCAGGATCAAAACGGAACTGTCGGTCACCAGATGTTATTACAGTCAACTCCTCCTTGTTGCCGGCGAAACTCCAGTAGCCGCTGACACTACTCATATCAGGGAACAGATAGCTCCCCTCGAAACTCCCTTCCACATCTACCAGGCCGCCCTTCCGTTCAAACTTCAGTCTGAACTTGAAACTTGATTGGTTCTCGAGTTTAAGAAGGGACTCCAGGGCAAATGCCTCCGTCTTTTTCAACTCCTGGTCCATCCTACTGATAGGGCCTCTCCTAGCACATCCCACAAGAAGGACAATCACGATGAGACAGAAACAGATCAGACAGACTCTTCTACCCACGCTTCGCCCCCCGAGCGGGTCCCAGGGCTTTCCTGATCCCCTCTGCCTTTCCATAGCAGACCACAGCATCTTTGAGCCTTAACTTCATGTCCGCCCTTGGAGCCGGAAACACCTTTCCTTCCCTCTGTATGGCTATCACCAGCACATCATTTTCCCTGAGTGTCGATTCTTTCAAGCTCTTTCCTTCATTGGGTGATTTCTCGTCAATAGTCACCTCAGCCACAACATACCCCTCAGCCATTCTCAATAGCTCATCCAGCCGCTGGCTTTCAAGCAGACCTGAGCTCTCGATTCTCCTCTCTACTATCCTTGCGAATCTTCTCATCAATCCTTTGTTTGACATCAGTTTGTAGAGACAGTATAGGGCTATGAGAAGCACTGCAACTCTCACCAGTAGAGCCGAACCGGCAGCCCGCATGGAAAACGCGAATGCAGCGATGACGGAGACAAACCCTGCATTACCCAATATCATCAGCGTCATTATGATTCTTCTTCTGTGTTCGTACTTGATCACTTCTTCAGAGTCTCTGGTTGTGAATCCCGTCCCGGTGAAAGCCGAGAGTGCCTGGAATCTAGCTTTCCTTGCTTCCACCCCTGTCATCTCCAGGGCCACCGCTGCTATCCTTACCACCACCGAGGAGGCTGCGATTACCGCAATCATCACCAGTATTGGCGCCATAACCTCACCTCCAATCCTGTCTTTTAGAATTCACTACCAAGAGTGAAATACCAGTGAGTATCCTTCGATATATCAGAAAGGTCTGTGCTCTTTGCGGCGTCAAGCTTGAGCACCAGAAACGAAATCCTCATTCTCACGCCAGCACCAAACCCAATCTTCAAATCCTGGAGTTTGAACACACCCTCGTCTTCCTTGCCAACCCTGAACGCTCGCCAATCATCAGTGGCTCCTCCCACGTCGAGGAACAGTGCTCCTCTCACACTCCTGAAATCGAGAGGAAGGGGAAAAGCAAGTTTAAGGCGGTCAACAAAAGGGTATCTAAATTCTGTGTTGAGAAAAGCCACCTTGGTCCCATAGAATTCATAGTCGTCGTACCCCCTCAGGGTCTGACTCCCTCCTACCCAGTACCTTGCAGTTTCTGCATCCTCTCCACCACTCACTGCGCCAACGAGGCGCAAGGCAAAGCTGTACCTTCTCTCCACCTTCAGATACTTCCGCATGTCTGCCACAACTGTGAAATAGTTGAGGCTGCGCTCAAAAATGGGAACTCCCGTCCCGACGCTCAGCCTCACGCGTGAACCATCTATTGGCCCGGTGAAACCCCACATGGCAGTATCATGTACGTAGCTGATCCCTGGAAATATCACGTACACCAAGGGATATTTGAACTCCTCCTCCTGCCCCGGTCTAAACACAAGGAACTTGTCCTCTATTGCAAAAACATCAAGCTCTGCTTCAATCCGGTTGAACATATTCATGGGATAGCTGGCTACGCCCGCAACACCGAAGGTCCTTTCCACCAGAACTTCCGCCATCCCCTCACTGAGGCTCTTCAAGTAGTAATTCTTTTCCTGAAATATGCTCATACCGAAATCGATTCTCCTCGGTAGATACCAGTAGCTGAGGTAGAAATTGGATTCCAATATGTCTCCAAAAAGGTCTGACACCAAGTATATCCTGTGATTGCCGAGTATGTCGCTTACTGCTATCTGTGTCTGACCAGCAAAGCCGTACTCCGTGCTGTAGGAGAAGCCGCCGGCAACCCAGTCCGGTGTGAACACAAGACCTACCCTCTCTTTCTCTGGCAGTTCTCCATTTTCATCAAACTTTTCATCCCTGAATGCAAACTTGCTCTCCCCCTCGGGGGCCAAGGCCTCCAGCTCAAGCGGCTCCTTGAGCACGAATATGTCCCATCCACCATTCCTGAAGGCAGAAAGGGCGACCCTTTTTCCACTGCTGGATGCTGATACGTTGAATATTCCTCCCAGTACATTGGTCAGTCTTACTGACAAAGTGTCTGCTGAAGGTTTGTAAAAGAGATCTTTCACTCCGGAAAAATCGGAAATGTAAAGAATCGAGTTATCGTCGTCTATGATCTGTGGCGATGCGGTCAAACGGGACCTCTGTGTGACTCTGATGATGTCGTCTCCTTCATGAGACATGAAAAAGACCGCATATCTCCCGAAGGCCCAGATCGAATCAAACGTGTCGGGTCTATCTGAACAGAATACTATCGTCTTCGCATCTTTGGACCAGCCAGGGTCCCTATCATCGTAGCGATCGTTGGTGAGTCTCTTAAGCGAACCATCCTCTATGACTGTCACATATATGTCAGAGAATCCGTCCGCCAATCCGACCAACGCCAACCGCTTTCCGTCCGGAGAGAAAGATGGAGAAAAAAGACCATCAAGATCGAACTGTAATTTTCTTTCCACTTTGCCACTTGTTGAGCTGACCACATAAAGCCTGTCCTTCGCCCCAGCCTTTGCCACAAACGCGATTCTCTGCCCATCGGGACTGAAGGAGAGCCCTGCCCTGCCAATGTGCATCGATTCGAATCCACTTGATGTTTCTCCCCTTACCAGCCGCTTCAGTATTTTCCCATCAATTGCAGAGGCCAAGTATAGATCTGTTCGTCCAGTCCTATCTGACAGAAAAGCGATTCTATCGCCATCTGGGGAAAGCGCCGGGCCTGTGTTGAAGACTCCACCATCGCGCATGTGATCTGTCAACTGCCTTGCTGTTTCGACTATCTCTTCCTTATCTGATAGAAGCGGCCAATACTTCTTCCTCAGAGACCTCCTCCAGTCTTCATCAAGTTTCTTTATGGATAGCCCCAGGGAAGATTTGATTGCCCCTTCTAACCCCCCTGAAACGTTGATACTGTGGAGTATCTCACCTATCTTCTTTCTCCCATATTTCTCTGCAATGAAGTTGTAGATGGACTGACCTTCCTTGTACACGGCATATCCACCGGTGTATGCCAAATCTGGTATGGAGATGACTCTCTGGTTGATGACCAGGTCTCTCATGAACATGTCTGAGTTTTCATCCCACCCGATCGACTCAAACTCCGCCAGGCCTTCGAAAACCCACAAAGGAATTTCCATCGTGTACAGAGGACGGGAAAAGATCGACCCGGCGCCGCTTCCAAAGAGAATGTCAAAGTGGAAGGAGTGTGTCAGTTCATGAACCAGAACGTGACGGAAGTCCTCGTAGGATCCTGTAAAAGGAACGACTACTCTGTTTTTGTAGAGTTCCGTGAAACCACCGACCGACTCCTCGATCAATTCCAATATTATGTTCGTCTGCTCGAAATCGTTGTGAGAGCTGTAGATGATTATTGGAATCCTTATGCTCATTTCATGGTCAAGGTCAGACTCCAGGGCTCCATACGCATTTTCAAGTATCTGCCGCGCAAACCTGACTATCTCTTCCTCGCCCTGATAGAAGTAGATGTCGAATTCTTCACACTTGACCATTCTCCAGTCGAAGTTCTTGTACTGTACCTTGTTCTTGCCAAAGCCCCAGGCAAAATCACGGACGGATGCGAAAAAAAAGACCAGAACAAGTGAAATGAAAACCACACAAACCTTTTTCACTATATCAGCCTCCCCAGGACAAAACCGAGAATAACACCAACCAGAAAAGAGCTTATGAGAACTCTAGACTTCATGACGTCAATTTTGTATCCCCGCCTCAGAGCGAAGAAAGTCACCAAATAGCCAATGCCGTTCACAACTAGTATGAAAGGAAGAGTAATCGCCTTCACAATCAATGGGCCAATTATCGGTACGGCACCTATCAGCGCGATTGCCCCACCAAAAGCCTGTGTCGCCAGGCCAAACACTATCACCACTGCCGCCACCACCTTCTTGTCCCATCTCAGAAAAATACTGACAACGATAATTCCGGCTATGATTGACCATATGAGTGCTGCCCTCCAATAGGGTCTGAAGAAAGACTTCAGACTCTTGGGCATCTTCCCTTTCTGTGTTTTGTCAGATACCAAAGTCATTCCCCGCCCCGCCCGGCTCGTTCCACGACCTCGACACTCGCAAGAACAGGTCGAAAATCACGTGGGCGTTCTCACAGAGCTCCATCAGCACCATACTTCAGTTGCCCCTCACTTTTCCCCTCCTGGAAAACAATAGGAAAAGGGCCCCGATGTCTAACAGGGCTAAGCCTGTCCTGAATGGCCAACTCGCCTTCTCCCTGAGGAAACCCAGTTTGGAACGCGGGCCCCCTTCTGCCCACTCCCTGCCACCGCTGAATCCCAACTGAAAGATGGAAACACCGGCAACCGTCACGGGGGAATCAGACACTACGGTCAAGCTCTCTGAACATCCTTCCAAATCAAGAAGCAGAGTGGATCCACACTCAAGAAGATTCCCGTCTTCTCTGTATGAAGCTGTGAAACTATCAAGAGTGACCCTTGCAAATCCTAGCTCTCGAGGCTGATCAAGAGGCAGCATGGCAACTCTGGCAAGTCCTGCAAACATCTCGACAATGGCTGCCGTCAGAACAAGGAAAGCTCCGGCGGCAACCAGAAATGTCCCTCTGCTACTCCTTCCTGATGCACCTAATCTCAAGAAGGCAATGGAACCCAGGACGGCTGTGAGACAGACAGAGAGGAACACTCCAAAGGATGCAGGATTACTGTAACTCACCCTGTATACCCTGACCGCGTGCAGGCTCGCCGCAAGAACACCCACCAACAGAGCCAACCTTGTCCAGAATCGGTAGTTCAATTCCTATCCCCTCACTACAAGACCAACCCTGAATCCCGAAATATCGTATCCAGGCTCGATAATGAGCTGAACCCTTTTGCCACTTGGAAACTTCTTTTCCTTAGACCTTGTAATCATAATCACATCCATTGCGCTGGCCAGCCTGTTGAGGAGAGCAAATCCGGTCGCATAGATGGCAAACTGGAACGCATCCTTCGACTCTTTCCTTAACCTTCTGAATTCCTGTATGGCCCCACTGCCTTTCCACGACCACCCCTCGCTGCCAGTATAAATGTGCCGCTCGATGTAGCTCTGCTGTTTTTGCTTATCTCCTGGATAGAGTGCGCGGGCATCCTCTCTCATCTTTTCATTGTATTCTTCGTTACTCCTACTCCATTCGACAGCACTCCAGTACTCATCGGAACCCATGCTCATATCCGCGCCTGCATTGGCACCAGCAAGAAGCTTATAGCTATCCCTCACCCTTCTTCCATGATAGGTGAAAACCGCATATGAGGCCCAGGTGGCAAGCTCTATCCCGAAGAAAACCTTTGAGTTGCCTTTTGAGCCGAGGTAGTATTCCCCTGCCCCTGGCACGGCGGCAGACAGGAAAAGCGCCAGTGGGCCGGACTTCTCGCCCCTCTCATCTTTCACTCCATGGCCTATCTCAGGAGGGTATCTATCCGAACTGATGGTGGAGTTGACAATTCTTTTCCTCATCATCTTATCAATCGTTTCGGAAGAAGCGCTCCCCACAAGCACCAACGATAGAACGAGTAGTAACACAATTTTCTTCATCTCTCACTCCGGCTTCAAAAGTTGGACATTCTATCCTGTAATCATTTTACTACGGCGAACTTCTTGGTTCTTACCACCTGCTTACCGCCAGCGGCCACTTTCACTCTCAGCATATATACTCCACTGGCCAGGCCCTGGAGGCTGAGAAGATTGTCGTTGGGGCCTTGATTTATCGCCCCCTCCATCTCCCTCACCAGGTCACCAGCGATATTGAACACCTTTATGTCAACGTCCGTAGCTCTCTCGCTCAGATCGTACCTGACCCAAATCCTACCTTCGGTCGTGGGATTCGGGTAAGCGTAGAACTCGCGCAGGGGCACCAAATCAGCATACGGCCTGCGACTGGGAGTAAAGTTAAGATAGGTGCCGCTATGCTTCGCATCTCTATGCATCATCGGCCACACTGCCAAAGATGCATCTCCGGGTGCGTCCCAGACATGGATGAAACCGTCGTCAGAACAGAGTATTATCTCTATGTCCCCATCTTCGTCCAAATCAAAAAGCGTCGGGGTGGAATAGACGGTATCACCTGCAGCAATCGGGAAACCGGGCAGAGCCTTGCCAAACCTATCATAGCCAAGAACCAGATCATCTGGGGATCCTATTAGTATGTCCAGATGGCCATCGCCGTCTATGTCTCCGATGACCGGAGAAGACTGAAGACCTACCGTCGAGTTCGTTTCCATCGGGAAATATTGGACTTGAGCTCCGTTCCTGTTCAACCCATAAAGCTTGCTTCCAGCGGCGAATATTACGTCTAAGAACCCGTCTTCATCGATGTCCGCTATTGCCGGCGTGCTAAAGAAGTTCGTGTCCGGCAGAGCAACGCACCACTCCACGCCTCCTGTATCATTCACGCAGCACACCCTCCCGTCACCCCTCGCAACAACGATTTCCACAAGCCCATCTCCATCAAGGTCAGCAGCAACAGGAGAACTCGTGGTGTAGGTCAAATTGTCCTCCAGGGCAATCCACAGGGTCTCGCCCCGGCTGGATATGGCGAACAGCCGGCCGTCTCCCGAGAGCGCATATATGGTTGAATCTATTACTACTGGCGTGGACATGATCCACCTACCCAGATCGACCGGAAACCCACTTAGCATTACTATCGAGCTGTTGCTGGATCCAAACGCGTAGAGTTTCTTGTTTCCTGCGCCAATGACCACTTCATCCTGACCGTCTCCGTTAATATCGGCCATGACAGGCGCGCACCTTACCCAGGATTCTGTGGCAATGTACTCAGGAAAGGGGTCAGCATATCCATTGCTGTCAGCATCCTGAGAATACCAGATCCTGATATTACCTTCATCTGTGCCGTGAACTATTTCCAGGCCCGGGGTGAGTGTATCGAAATCTCCTATGGCCGTGGAAGAGTATATGGTGTCAGCGTACCACGGCATAACAGCAAAAACATGGTTTGGGTTACCTAGAATAGGAGATCCGTCACTTCTCGCCCCAAACAAGCGAATGCCCGTTGAGGCGACAATTATTTCAGGCTCACCGTCCTGGTCAATATCAGCCACGGTCGGTGAATTTATGTCGAAACGGTAGTCGTTTCCGGAGTAGTTGACCTCAACGGGGAACCCCGGGAAGTTCCAGTCAAAAGAGACATCGAAAGTCATTACGGAATCTGATGCAGAGATATTGTCTATGAAGAGGCGGCTTGAGCCACCAGAGTAAGAGCCTGTGTTTGGTGAACTGAAGGGAGTAAACGCATCGTTGTTTCCTCTATAAAAAACATCGTAGGGAGTGCCGTAGAATGCGGCGTCGAAGTCTCTCACCTGCCAGACATACTTCTCGAAATCCTGAATCCCGTCTGCCTCTTCCATGTCTATGCCCTTGACTCTGCCCATGTTGACCGTATCCCAGAGCCGGGCCGAGTCGTCCATAGCCAGTTCATCCTCAATGTGCCATATGGCAAGTCCTCCCTCTCCGAAATCGGGAGGGAGTGAGAGGTCATAGTCGTCTATCTTGACCAGCACATATATGCTGTCTCCGTCCGTTCTCCAGACTCTGACGCCATTGGAATCAGGGTCTGCGTGGCTTGAGTCGGGGTGAGAGTACGCTATTCTATTCTCTATGAGGAAATACTCGTGCGAGTTCAGGGGTACCCTGTAGACTTGCACCACCGAGGTATCGTTTGACGCCCTCATCTTTACTTCGAGGCCGGTAGTATCTTTCTCAATTAGCACAGGGTCAACAAACCCAAGCTGATAGGACGACCACGCGCACAGGTGAGGGGGAACAAGACCGTCCATGTTCCATCCTCCCGTCCCCATAAGAGCCCAGCCTCCAACTCCAATCGTTTGGCCGGAGACATCATAAAGGTCGGGAATGCCCAAGCCCGTTCTCACCGAGCCCAGGGCATGTACCACCTCATGAGCGAGCCCCCCATGCATGAATCCAGAGCAAGGGAAATCCTGAAAGGCAGTCTCAGGATATACGACTACCTCATTCACCGTCTCCGTTCCACTGTTGACCTCAATGTTAAGGCCGGCAAGCATTGCCGAAACGAGATCACAGGGGCTGTCCCAGAAGTAGTCTGTCTGCCACTCCGACCCGGCATGAAAAGCTATGAATATATCATAATCTGAGAACCGAATGTTTATGGGATCATTATCACAGGCCTCCACAGCATCCTCGCAATAACTGTAAAGACCCTCTACATAATTTTCCGGGTCCCCATAGTAGACCATCGTATGGGGAAGGGTGTAGGAAGCGGATTCTCCTTCGGGGACCACATAGTAGTCCAGGTACAGCTTTCCGTTCGACTCATCCAGGAAATAGTTCCTCAACCCCTCGAGCAAAAACTCAAAATAGGTCCTCGTATGAGGAGGGTCGTAGCACAGGTTGTGGCCTCCGTCGTCACTATATATCTTCTCGCCATTACTGTTCAGCGTGAACTGTCCGTTCCCGGTTGTGCAGCTGTCATCGTCAATCTCGAATTGAGCCCGTATGGCAAGAATTCGAACAGTATCCGTCATCTGGGCAACAACTTCAGGTGAGTAGAGCTTCAGTCTCTCCTGCCTTTTTCTGTAAAGGATCCCAGGTCCAAGGGGCCTGCGCAGTATCTCCTTCAATTCAGGATGCTCCTGGATGAGCCATTCCTCCCTCTCTCTGGCAAGTTTGGCCCGCTCACCGCTCACCCGCTTCAGTTCCCTGAACTGGTCCATCTCCATGTCGCCGAATGCACTGATAGCTATCAGAATGGTACCAACTACGAAAAAGAGCGGGAATAACCTGACAATATTCGTAACCTTAGACAATTTAATTCTCTCCTTGTGTTGTTATTTTCCGGGCAATACTTCAGCTTCTGAATAACTTCATCTCGCTGAACACCTACTCAAAGATCCTGCCGCGCAGCCAAACGAAGCTAACAAGAGCGAAGTTTGGCGGAGAGAGAGGGATTCGAACCCCCGATCCACCTCACAGCGGATACACGATTTCGAGTCGTGCGCCTTCGTCCAGCTCGGCCATCTCTCCAAGTCTGAAATCTGGACTTTCATTCGCGCAGACAAAGGAATCAGAAACGAGCTGAAAAGAACTTGTGCTTCTAGGTATCTTTCGATCTCTTTTTCTTGAAGTAATTGCTGATAATACTGGCACACTCTTGTTCAAGTGTGCCGGATGTTACCTTCACCTGGTGATTCAGACACTTATTCTCAACGATGTTCATGACACTCCCACACGCTCCGGCCTTAGGGTCAGCGGCGCCAAAGACGAGCCTCGCCATCCGAGAAAGGACTATTGCGCCAGCACACATAGGGCACGGTTCGATATTCACATACATAGTACAGTCGGTTAGCCACCGTGACTTCAAGAATCCGGCGGCAGCTCCTATCGCTATTATCTCGGCATGAGCTGTCGGATCTTGCAGAGCCTCAACCATATTGTGGCCCCTCCCAATTATACGGTCTTTCCACACGACCACACAACCGATGGGAACCTCATCTCCTTCCTCAGCCCTTTTTGCTTCTGCAAGCGCCTCCCTCATCCATCGCTCATCACTCTCCATTCTCCCCCCTCAACTCCCGTTCAAGTGTTCAAATGTTCAACATTGAACTTTCAACCCTTCGTCTCTTCTCCTTCGCACTTTGTCCTTTGCACTTCGTACTTTGCGTAAGTACGCCCGGGAGGATTCGAACCTCCAACCTATCCCCTTTCC
>SOJN01000139.1 GCA_004376575.1 candidate division TA06 bacterium
AATCAGGGATTTCGTATTTCTTTGCGGACCGGGATGCCTTTCGCACTTCCTTTGTGACCTTCTTCTCACGGTCAAATACACGTGAAGCTTTGGTAATATGCCAGTTGTCTGAGAAATATGATAGAGTCTTCTCCAGCTCCCGAAAGGCATGTTCAATGTGCTTGCCAATCTTAGGGTGAGTGATCGATTCCATGAGACCGGCCAATTCATCCAGCGCCTCCTCCTTCACACTCTTCGGCGGTCTCCACCCATTTCTAGCCATAAAAGGATAGAAATCGAAATCTGCACCCGGATGGGGGATGTCGGTATCCCCTATCCCGTCCCTTGCAATGGAGTGCTTCCCGCTGCCGCTCCCATCGTCTACTCCATGGTAGTCCGACCAGAAGTTTCCCTCCAGTAGTATGGGATGATACCAGTCGTTCAAGGAAGGGAAATGGTCAAATGCCTGGAACTCGTTATCAACGAAATTGTTGTGAAAGACCATATTCGTTTCAACACCATCCAAAGCGAGACCATATTGATTGTTCACAATGGTGTTCTCACTGATGATTCCGTCGCTGTGACGCTGAACCCAGATGCCAACCCTGTAGTCAGATACAACATTCTCACAAATGACATTCGAATTTGCATACTCGAAATGGAGACCCGTCCCTGAGGTGTTGTCTACTCCCGAAATCTGGTTCTTGAGAACTAGGTTATTGTAGCCATCGTATATAAAGATTCCCGCTTGCTTATTACCGTCTAATCTGTTGCCTTGAATGACGTTGTTGTTGGGTCCCGAAAGATAGATCCCCCATCCTCCATCAGAGATTCTGTTATTCTCTATCCTGTTGAGATCAGACCAAGACACCCGGACACCTTGGCTATGTCTACCATATTTACCTGAGACAATTGTGTTTCCGATGATGGAGGAGTTCCTCGTCTCGTGATGAAGAAAGACCCCAGTCCAACTGTCCAAGAAAGAGCTATTCCGCACGACAGCGTTCTGATAAGGGCCTTCCACCTCAACACCTATTCCGTTATTCAGGAACTGCATCTCCCCGATGACCGCGTCGTCTCCGAGGATGTAGATGCCCGCCCACGTTGAAGAGGTACTGCCACTGTTCTGAACAAGAAAGCCCGTTACGAGACAACTCTCAGCCTCAATGCTCACCACCCTGCCCATTTTCCTTCCATCAATCGTGGTCGAACTACCACCGGAGCCCCAGAGAACGAGTGGCTTTGATATTCTCACATTTTCATAGTAGATTCCCGGGGCAACCTTTACAGTATCTCCGCGAGACGCAGCATCAACCGCTTCCTGAATTGTGGGATAGTCCGATGGGACATTGAGAACCGATGCCGCGACCTCAATGCCAAAAAGCAGAATTACGGAGGCAGCCAGCAACTTGTTGCTCTTTTGATTGAAACTCCACCGGTGAGTCTTCTTCCAAGCAGTCATTCTCATTTGGGTCTCCTTTGCCTGCACGCAAGCGGTAAAACCTTTAGGTTTGTGGGCCACCTGTAAGGCGACAGTAACGAGTATACGGGCGAAGACGGGCGTCTGTCAAGCAATTAGCAAAACCAGCTCCCTTCGGTTGCCCTCAGGAGCTCGTGGAACGAGCCGGGCAGGCCCCGTGTATCTCGCTTCGCGAGAAACGGGGCAGGCAGGGCCTTCGAGGACCTGCGGTCGTCGATATAAAGGTGCCTGTCCACATGTAGAAACCCAGGACCTTGGTCGTTGTCTATTTCGGGGCGTTTTGAACGCGGAGGTTAACATGCGGGGCAATCAGGTTGAAGTGGCTGTCTGAGTGGAGGAGGGTGCAGCCATTGTCCATAGCTATCTGAGCGATGAGAAGATCTGTATAGGGCGCAGAGACTCCCTTTGCCCGTAAACCCAGACCCAGCAATGAGACCTTGCGCCAGGTCGGCTCAGGGGTGGGCAGATAGTGGAGGGCCTCCAGGTCTTTTGAAAGCTCTTCGTATTCCTTCCTGCTCCTCGCCCCTCCCAGGAGTTCCACGCTAATCATGCCACAAGTGGCGGCTCTATCCTGATCGAGTATCCGACTCACCAACTCTTTTGTCTTCTCGTCTGCCCTTCGACGGAGAGCCAATATCCAGACCGAGGTGTCAATAAGTACCAGACCATCAGTCATTCTGCCGCATCCTTTCCAACCTCTTGAGATCCAAATCCAGGTCGGTTTTCCCCAATCTGGATTTCAGCCTCTCGATCCTTTTGTGCCTCACCAATTCCTTTAGCGAGAGGTTGACAACCTCTTTCTTTGTCTTGGCCTTGGTCAGTTTCAACGCCTCCTTCAAGGTTTTTTCGTCTATATCTATCAGGGTCCTCATTCTATATCACCTCCGTATATAAGTATAGTCGTTTTTTTGATATTTGTCAAGGGCTTACGGCTGTCAGACGTCAACTTGGTCAGGCTGTAAGACCGCTGACACCGAAACACGAAATTACGAAACTAAGAAGTTAAAGACGTTGTCACCCTCTCTTTCATTCTCCCTGTATGGGGTCAGGACATGGGTTACACATGTACCGGGACATAGGTAACACTTTT
>SOJN01000140.1 GCA_004376575.1 candidate division TA06 bacterium
ACTTTGCGTAAGTACTTTGCGTAAGTACGCCCGGGAGGATTCGAACCTCCAATCTGCGGATTCGTAGTCCGACGCTCTATCCAGTTGAGCTACGGGCGCAACTTAAAACGTAGAACATAGAAGTTAGAACTTAGAAGTAGTCTATTGTTCTTTGTTCTATGTTGTTCTGCCTCAAACCTTAATCCCACATCCTGGTTCTACGTTCTCGCTTCTAAGTTTAGAGCGTTTGCTCGCGTGCGAGTTCTTCGATCTTAGATCTGAGATCTTAGATGAAAAGTACGCCCCAGAGGAATCGAACCTCTAACCCACGGATTAAGAGTCCGTTGCTCTACCTAGTTGAGCTAGGGGCGCGTCTTTGTATCAGCAGTCCTAAGTCTTTATGTATCAGTTTTAGGTAGATAAGTCAAGCAACGGATTTCAAAGAACATAAAGCAGAAATCGCTTTCCACAACCAGTAAAGGGAGACTCACGAAGGGCGTTACCCTTTACGCGAATCTCCCCTTTTAATCAGGTTTTTGCCTAAGCATTCCTTTCTTCAAATACTGGCAGGAAAAGCTCCTGCGCCAAAAACATGATACGGGCTATGCGCAAATTTGTCAAGGGCTTATTTGACCCGGAACGCACAATATCTCACATCAACAAGGGGCAACGGGGTTGTTCTCTCTGTCTGCTATCTATGTTGACGGTGGGGCTGTTTGCCTATATCATCACCAATGTGAGATTTGATCTGACATTTGAGACAATCAGAAAGGCTCTTTCTCTGCCTTTGCCCGGCAGACCAGCACAGTTGAAGATGTCAACTCAACCCAGGCCGGGAAATAGGCTGCCTTTTGAGGAGTCAAAGCTCAGGGACGGAGCGGTTCTCATCATCACATACCCCATCAAGGAAAAGCTCCATCTGGCTCTGACCAAACGAACACAATCGGTTGCTTCACATAAGGGCCACATATCTTTCCCGGGTGGTGCAAGAGAACCCGATGAGGCCCTGCTGCAAACGGCTCTGAGGGAGTGTGAAGAAGAGATAGGCGTGGATCTGCTGGAAGACTCTGTGATTGGGACACTCTCAGTTCTTCACGTACCCGTAAGTGGCTACAGGGTAAAGCCATTCGTAGCCATCAGTGAGAAAAGGCCCCTGTTCCATCCAGACCCCAGAGAAGTAAAGGAAATTATCGAGGTCCCCATTGACTTATTTCTGAACGAAAAGAACATTTCACGGGAATGGCAGACTCATCAAAATAGGAAAATGCTCGTTCCCTTTTACAGACACGGCAACAACAAGATCTGGGGCGCCACAGCGATGATACTTTCTGAGTTCGCAGAACTGCTGCTGAAAGTGGTTGAACCTTGACTTCCGAATTCTTATAATCGGCAGGTGAGTATGAAAATCGCAATTGCCCAGATTAACGCTACCGTGGGAGACCTGCAGGCCAATACTGACCTGGCAATAAGAAACATCCGACGTGCCAGTGACGAAGGGGCAGACCTTGTGGTGTTTCCTGAGCTGACCATAACAGGATACCCTCCGAAGGATCTGCTCTTGAAGGGGAGGTTCATCGAAAGAAACAAGGAGATGCTCAACTTGATTTTGCCGGAGTGCGACGAAATCGCATGCATAATCGGATTTGTGGACTATGCTTCAGTTGAGCGACCCGTTGACACTTATGACTTCTCTTCTCCGTACCACTTCTCCAAACGTGTCTTGTACAATTCGGCCGCATTCATAAGGACCAAAAAGATACGCGGCGTGCAGCACAAATCAAAGCTCCCAAACTATGACGTCTTCGACGAAAGAAGATACTTCGAACCTGCCAAAGAATGGAATCTCTTTGAAATCGCTTCCACAAGATTTGGCATAAGCATCTGTGAAGACATCTGGGTTGATGATGGTCCTACCAGCAAGCAGGCGGAAATGGGTGCAGACCTTATTATCAGTATATCTGCCTCTCCATTCTACACTGGAAAACTGAAGGTTCGAACAGAACTCCTGGCCAAGAGGGCGCGCGAAAACCAGGTGTCAATTCTCTATGTCAACATGGTTGGGGGTCAGGACGACCTTGTATTCGACGGAGGAAGCTGCTTCTTTAATAAGAACGGCGAACAGATACACGTATGCAAAAGGTTTGCCGAAGACTTCACAGTGATTGATGGGACTCCAAAGGAAGCGGTTACAATTAAGGATGAACCCGTTTCAGAAATACACGACGCTCTGGTCTTAGGGATAAGGGACTATGTGAGGAAGAACTCCTTCACCAAGGTCGTGCTGGGATTGAGTGGCGGAATCGATTCTTCAGTTGTTGCGGCCCTCGCCGCGGAAGCAGTGGGACCTGAGAATGTCACGGCCCTGATGATGCCCAGCAGAATATCATCAAAGTCGAGCGTCATCGATGCCGAGCAGTTCGCTCAGAACCTTGGAATTGAGACCCGCCTCATCCCAATATCAAATATTTATGATTCATACATGAAGACCCTGAAAAAAGAGTTCACCGGCACCAGCCCATCAGTTGCAGAGGAAAACATACAGGCAAGAATCAGAGGCAATATCCTGATGGCAATCTCGAACAAATTTGGACACCTTCTTCTGACCACCGGGAATAAGTCCGAGATGGCAGTAGGATATGTCACGCTTTACGGCGACCTCGCTGGCGGACTGGCCCCTTTGTCCGACGTCACAAAGATGAGCGTTTACGCACTTGCTTCCTATATTAATGAGAGAGCAGGGACAGGACTGATACCCGAAGCCATAATCAAAAAGGAACCTTCTGCCGAACTGAGGCCCGACCAGCAGGATTCTGACGACCTTCCGCCCTATCGTGTTCTAGACAGAATATTACAGGCCTACGTCGAGGAAAACATGTCCAGCGATGAGATAGTCAAGCTGGGACTTGATAAGGAAACAGTTGAGGACGTGATAAGGCGGGCTGACCAGAGCGAATTCAAGAGAAAACAGGCACCGATCGGTATAAAGATAACCCCCAAAGCCTTCGGTTTCGGCAGACGCATGCCGATTACCAACAACTATAAACCATAGACAAACCACAAACTGCAAAACGCCCACTCCCCCTCCCCGATACCATCTGTCATTCTCGAGTCCAAAAGGCCCGGCTTCTCCAGAGAAAAGACGGGGCATTTTTGATCCTTCGTCGGCACAAGCCGACGGAGGACAAGCGGACCCAGTCCAAGCAATCTCCCGAAAACCGGGTGTCATTCTGAGCGCCAGCGAAGAATCTGCTTTGGAAAAGCCTTCACCATCAGTCACTGAGAAATAGGTCTGCCAATTTCGTAATTTCGGGTGAGGCGGGCGGCACGGGTGGCGAATTTCGCAATTTTATATTTTCGCGTCAGTAGTCTTACGTGCGCAGGATCGGGGGAGCAAACAGCCCTTGACAATGTCTCCCTCTCTTGATAGAGTGAAATAGCGGTGAACCATTTTCCATGTATCGAGAAACGATAAAAGAAAAAGGAGGTCGGGATGGAATTCCA
>SOJN01000141.1 GCA_004376575.1 candidate division TA06 bacterium
CGCCGGAGTACAAAGGGGACGGCGGGACGCGGTTCGTCACCGAGGAGGCATACAGGGCCCGGAGAGAAGCGAGGATTGTGGAGTTCCGCAAGAGCGCAAAGAAGCAGAATTCCAGACCGCTAACCGTCATTCGCTATGCAGGTTCTCACTGAAAGAGAAATCCTGGATTGGGCCAGCAGCTGCAGGTCGAGAAAACCGCCGGAGGTCCGAGATTGTGTTGTAACCGTATAGACGGTCACCTATGGGAGTTTGGTCAAAAGGCCGACTGTTTTCCAGAGAATGGAAAGGGGAAGCAGCATGTGGCTGGACACATGAAGAGTCGTCACCGGACGGCTCGCTCAGCGGACAAACAAGAGGGTTTGTCCTTGACATAACCTGTTTCATGGGAGGGCACGATGTTCAACCGAGATGAAAAGCTGTATTACGATGCTCTGAAGAGTGAGCAAAGGATGATCAAACCGACGATTCTATTCTGGAGGAGGCGCTTCGGTATTGAGTTGTCCGAGAAGGAAGCCAGAGAGGCTGTCCGAATAATTGCCGATCTCGTCTCCTTCGTAGCTAAGGTTGAACGACAACCATTCTGAGCAGCAGGTAAACACATGCGAGTCTGAAGAGTAGATTAAGGCAAATGAGTTTGGAATAGAAGAAGGAGGGCAGTATGCTTGGGAATCCGCGGGATTACTCGAAGCTGAGTAAGGAATGGGAAGACATAAGGCGGGAGAGGCAATTCATCAGGGCACAAATCATCTGCATGTTGAGAGCCCTCAAACGTAAGAACGATCCCAGCTTTGGTCCCCTCATAGAACGACCCGAAGAGATGCTTCGGTCCGTCATCGACCTGGAAAGAAGTGAAGGCCGCCAGATTGACAATGAACCCATGGGCGGTACACCAGAATGGATGTCCGGCGCAGAATCTCAACCCGAGCTGGCCGAACTTCTGGCGTTGTTAGAGACTGGAGGGGCTGAGATGATAGATGAGAAGGTAGATCCTCGGGACTGTAGATGGTTCGTGGACGTGCTCGAGGATAACTACACCGAATCTTCCGAGGATGGCGGCAGATCTGCAGTGGACGATGCACCCATAAGCGGAAGGTTCTACTCAAGAACCCGATGCAGCACAAGAGTCTTGACACAGATAAAAGACGGGTTTCTGCAGCTCAACAGTCCGATTTGTGCCTCCAAAACCTGGCGGAAGTCGGGCCTTCTCAACTTATGCGAGGAATGTCCGGCGAATGACATTCCTGTCAGAGAAAGGAGAATAGGACCTCCGCCCCGTAGCAATCTTGAATGTCCATTCGGGGGCAGGATCGAAAGCTCGATTTCAGTGATGAGGAGAGATGGTGTCTACCGAAGTACAAGAGAGGGGTGATTCTATCCTTTGAGGACGCTACCTTTTGATGTCTTCCACAACTGCAGGTTTGAGGATTTGAGGGTATTGGACGAAGAAGTCTATGATTTCAAGGTGGTTCACATCGAAGATATATTCACTCACTGGGGCGACCCGTCGGATCAAGATAAGCCTTCACGGCAAGACCTATGTGCCGAGCTCGCCCAAACCCCATTCCGAACACGCGCGTCGGCGGAGCACGGATGTGAAACCGCGGATCATGATGTCGTTGTCGCTCTCTTCTGTCTAATTGTTCCTGATTCTGAGCTGTTCCCGGTTCCAGAAAGGCTCTACGAGAGGTATCTATGATGCTTTCAGGGCAACATGGGTCTACAAGATGTTGCTCACCGAGGTTCTGCTTCCTTTGTGCTGAGTGTTCTCAACAAGAGTTGCTTGAACATCCAATGCGAGGGAGCAGAGATAGAAGGCAAGATTGTGGAAGTGGAGAATAAAGCCCAGCAGTCCATCTGGTATCGTTGGTTTCGAGAAGTACTTGTCTGCGAGGCGCTGGTTGAACACAGAAGAGGCGGACCTGCATTCAGTACGTCCGAGGGCAATGTTCGTGAAGGATCATCTCCGGGTCCATAGACTGGGCAGGTTCGTTACGTCCGTCGAAAGAGAAACGTCGGACTGGACTGCAGATAGAGGGTAGGGTCGGCAGGGCGATGGGCGGAAAGATTTTGAAAAACCCGGTGTATAGTATTAGTGGATAAAGAGAGGAGTCCCATGAAACTCGAAGAAGGTGCAAGGGTCTACTACGACGGAGACATGGCGAATCCTCCGGGTTTGGGAGTAATCGTCAGGATCTGCGAAGATGCCGGGTGGGGCATCTCCGTTGACATCCGGCTCGATGACGGACGCGAGTTCAACGTTCCGCGTTCTGCGTTCTCGCCGGAGTACAAAGGGGACGGCGGGACGCGGTTCGTCACCGAGGAGGCATACAGTGCCTGGAGAGAAGCGAGGATTGTGGAGTTCCGCAAGAGGACGAAGAAACAGAATCCCAAACGGCTAACCGTCATTCACCACGCCGGCTCTCACTTCACTGAGCCAGGGAACAGAGGCAGATGAGGGTAGCTCGATACGTCGAAGATACGGACGTTGCGAAAACCGCGCGGAACGAGCTGAAGCACTGTTCTCCGAGCTGCAAGTTCTCGCTCCGCACTCATCTATACACCTGCGGCAGCTCGATTGACGTGTCACGGATGGACGGACTGACGGTCAATGCCATCGGGACGGTGATCGGAAAGTCTCGCAGGACCGAGTTCGAGGGGATGCAGCACCTGCAGTGCTGGCACAATAACCAGTACCAAGGCGAGACCCTATACTGCGGGAATGGCTATGAACAGGCGATTCGAACCCACAGTTCGGATTCTCTGAGGAGAACAGCTATCGAGTGGGAGGCGAAGTGCGGGTTCGAGGCGCCAGAGCTCATAGAAGGGGAGTATGGTGTGTACCTCGACCCTGAAGATGACCCATACCTGCCGGAGTCCAGAGAGCATGCGTCTCAGGTGATAATGTAGCACACTTGCCAAAGGGCACTATAGATACGCCCCGGAAAGATTTTGAAAACTCAATGTATAGTATTATGGGGGTGAATAATGCCCGGAAGATTCCCCAATGATTGTGGACTCGGCACAGGTTATCGGATATGCAATGCAGTATGCTTATGTCCGAATCTACTCAGCTACCGTGACTTACATGCGTGGCTTTTCCCGTTGTGCCTGATTTGTGCCACTTCTCAACAGGATGTGGGATCTATTGCCTGTAGTGTATGACAGGATGGTTTCCAAGAGGAAGGGCCTGGAAACCGAGCCCTCAGGCTCAGTGCTGCCCGTAGAGACTCCCAAGAACGACCGTGACACACGAGCCGCCGCATGCACACAGTCCTGACCGCTAGCGACGACAGGACAGCAACAGGAGTAGTCTCCTCTCCAAAGGGGCGGCTACTTAGGACCTGCAAAACGGTTCTATCGACGAGAATCTGCCGTAGCAGGATTAGAAACATTCGCTCCTTGATTTGCTGTAACTCTGACCAAGGAGGTGAGTTCAAATGAGCCCTGTGGAACACCCCGTTGATGAATCAAACGATTCTTACAACCGGATACGGCAGAAATTCGTGGGGCTTCTGGAGGGACTGTCGGGGGCCCCGTCAGAGTGCCTGGGATGCCTGTTCTTGAACATAGGGGCGACACTCCACTCTCTCGGATCTTTGAGACTTGCACTGGAGGTTTGGACCAGAGCTTTGGAGTACTCTATCCAAGGTGAGAACAGAAAGAGAGAAGGCGAATGTCGATTCTACACTGGCATCGCCCTCTACGCCTTAGGACACACTAGAAGGGCGGTTATCCGTCTCCGTGAAGCATTGGAAGTCTTCCAAAGCATCTGCTATGAAGACGGTATTCGCTCATGCTACAAGACCTTGAGAACCATGCATTCCTCCTTGGGAGACCTTGACGAGGCTGACGAAGCGAATGACGAACCGGTGAAGTACATCTAGGTTCGTCTAAGGCTCACGGGAAGATAACCAAACTTCAGGAGGAAGTCTGGAACTGGGCAACCAAGGAAAAATCAAGAAAATCACATTCGACTCTTCGGCGATTTTGAAAAAGCTTGTGTATAGTAGAGAAAATGAGTCGATGTTGAGAACATTGGTGAAAAGACGGAGGAGTCTGAGACGGTTGACTGGACATGCAGTCCGGTGGTCCGAGGTGCGAATCTGTTGATTAGCAAGCACTTACACAAGGCTGATTTTGGACTGTGCCAGATTTGTGCCATTCCTCCGGTGGGGAGACGGCAATGAGGACCTATAGACGAGGCAAGACCTGGTATCTTGACTACCTGCACAAGGGTCGACGTATCAGGAGGGCCGTGGGTCGCTCGAAGAGGATGGCCGAGCTGGCGTTGAAAGACATTGAAGTGAAGATTGCCAAAGGGGAGAATCTCGGTGTCCAGGAGCGGCCTCGTGTGCTGTTCAGGGACTGTTCCGCTGAGTATCTCCAGTATTCGAAGACACATAAGGCAACAAGCTCTTCAGAACGAGATGCCCTCAGTCTCAAGTGGCTAACAGCAGCCTTTGGCGATCAGTACCTGTTTGCCATCACCCTCAGACAAATCGAGCAATACATGACGGAGAGGGTGGAAAAGGGAGGAGTGAAGGGGTCAACCGTGAATAGAGAGCTCGCCTGCCTCAGGCACATGCTCAACAAGGCGGTGGAATGGGGCTACCTGAACGAGAATCCGGCCAAGGGTATCAAGATGTTCAAGGAACCTCCGGGGCGAGTGAGGTTTCTTGAACCAGCGGAGATAGATAAGCTACTGAAGGAGTGTCCCCCCTACCTGAAGCCGATAGTAGTAACCGCTCTGAACACAGGGCTGAGACAATCAGAGATACTAGGCCTAAGGTGGGCAAATGTGAAGCTGAGAACCAGAACCATAATGGTGCTACAGACCAAGAACAACGAGCCAAGGCTCGTACCAATCAATGAGCCGCTACACAGGGAACTGAGAAGGCTATATGCACGGCGCCGTGGAGATTTCGTGTTCTGCGACAAGGACGGCAAGCCTTATGAGAAGGTCTACAGAGGCTTCAAAGCTGCGTGCAGGAGAGCAGGCATAACCGATTTCACATTCCATGACCTCCGCCACACCTTCGCTTCACATCTAGCAATGGCCGACACCAATATCCGCACAATCCAGGAGCTCATGGGTCATAAAACTATCAAGATGACGATGCGCTACTCCCACCTATCCCAACAGCACCTTCAAGAAGCAGTGGGGCTGTTAGGACTAAGGCTCTCCGGCGAGATGCAGAGGCAGCTGCGTTCACCCTCCACCACCGAGGAAAACGACTCCATCTCCTGATCCTGGCTCCTCTTGATTGAATCCTGCTACTTCGACAGAACCTCTGCGAATGGAGGCGGCTGTACCTCGAATGATGAGAGAAACAAGCTCCCACGGACGGCTGGCCACACCCGGAGTTGTGATAGCCGTTCGATTTGGGCGGGACCTGCAGTCGCTCCAAAGCATAAAGGAGACAACGTTGTTGACCGGGGGACCTCGCTGACATATCTTCAACGTAGGAGAACTAATGGCCCGTGCCCGGGGGATTATATGCCCAATCAGAAGAACCACTCAGAGATTCTGTTTGATGCGATCGAGTTTGCGGTAAAGGCGCACAGGGGGCAGTTCCGAAAGGGCACCCGGGTCCCGTACATAGTCCATCCAATCCGCGTCGCCGCAGTACTCATACGCCACAGATGTCCCCAAAGGGTGGTCGTGGCTGGCATCCTGCACGATGTGGTGGAGGACACAGGCCGGACACTCGAGGACATCGAACCATGCTTCGGCAAGAGGGTCGCCAGAATCGTTGAGGCGGTTTCCCAGAGGGACAAGTCCCGTCCCTGGAGAAAACGCAAAGAGGAGACTCTGGAGCGAATCAAGGACGCCCCATCGGAAGTCCTTCTCGTTGAATGTGCTGACAAGCTTGACAACATCCGAACCATTCGAGAGGACTGTGACAGGATGGGAGAGGACATCTGGGAAAGGTTTGACGCTCCAGAGGAATCTCAGCGGTGGTACTACAGATCTCTGGTGGAGGCCTTCCGCAGCCGGGCGGAGGGTGGGATTCTTACTTTCCTCGTTAAAGATTTCGAGTCTGAAGTCCGAAAGGTCTTCGGTGATGACGACGCTCCTGAGTAAGAACTCAGTACGAGGCATTCTCTATGCCGGAATGGCGACGACCCGACTCTGTTAGCGTCTGTCGACGTCGCTCTTGCGTGCTAAGGGAAGATTCTTCCTCTTGCCGACACGGATCCCCGCCAGGCAAAGGCCGGCTACGGGTCCAGGACAGAATATCACAGGCGAGAAGGTGGCGAGCCGTCTGAACGTCAAACAAGGGAAACAGCAGGCCTCAACGCGATGAGCGGATTGCAGACACAAAAACTCGTCGTTCCCGTTGTCTGCGAGGCGCTCGTGGCGCTCTTGCCGTATCAGGGGAGATCGCAAACTCTATGCCGATCCTCTGGTTGCCCCAGCCCTAGACACCCAGGCATCGGATAGTCGTCCACCACTCCCTGAAGATCATCTCCGCCCTCCTGCGCTGATATCCCGAAGCCTATCACCAGAGGGTAATGCTCTCCGGAGGGTGAGTCAATTCTCAGAGAGAATCAACAATTCGGCTCTTTTGCAGGGCGGACTGTAGGTTTGACATAGGCAAGACATTCAAGGAGATCACAGGGGTCCGTCCACAGGATTTCATGAAGCTATGCCTTGCCATGTGGTTCGGCGCTGGAAAAGGGTTGGTCAGATAGTCAATGGTGCCGGCCAGAACCGCAGCCGGTCCCATCAAAGCATTGGCCAGGAGCGACATAGCGAAGAGGCCAGGAAGAACCAGAAAACCTCAGGATTCCGAAGACAGCAGTCTAGCGATCCGAGCTTCGGCTTCTTCTGGGGTTAGCTGGGAAGCGAACATCAGCTCAGTGACGGGCATCTCTTTCCCCCATTCGCCTGTCTTGGGATCGAAGACCTCCGCATACACCTTTCCGTCAGGTGTCTCCTTTGTCCGACAAATCAGCCCATCCCAATCCCAATATGAGTCGATCTTGTCCAATTATGGCTCCCTCCTACTGACATAATACACGAAACTCACAAAGTCCTCGGCAGAAGCCATCAAAATGACAATGCGCTACTCCCACCTGTCGCAGCAACACCTGCAGGAGGCTGTGGGGATACTAAGCGTTAGGCTCTCCAGAGAGACGCAGAAAGTGACACATTGACATACGTGGCAGGATCCAAAACCTTCAGGCTATTCTTGCAATGAGGGCCAACATTGTCCAAACGGCGCAAGAAGCTTCCTTACTTTGGGGTCGATTTCAGCGAGGAGGCGTAGGTTCAAGTAGAAGTCTGATTTAACCATAACCACCTGGGCCCTCTCTCGTCGGTAGATATCGATTCTACCCCCTTCGACAATCTCGGACTTCTCGGCGGCTCGCCCGTACCCGCCCGTCTCATGCCACAGTGGATCTCCCGTACAGCATGTCTTGCGTTCTTGAAGCGCCCTGAGGGAACCGAAGTTGTCGATCAGATACGACTCGAGCCGTCTCAGCTGATCAGTCATTCTCTTAGCCTTCAGCAAGATGGTTCTGTCCGTGTCCTTCATGTGAAGACGCGAAACCAAGAGGTTTATTCTTCTTTGGTCTGCTCTGGCGAATAGCTGGGGCCCTGAATAGATTTCCCGGAGCATAAGGGCTTTCTCAAGCCCACGGCCTGATTGGTCCCAAGCTATCCAGTTAATTGCCGCTGCGAGTGAAACCCATAGTGCTCCATCACCAACGACTTGGGCATACGTTTCAGATCTTCTCTCTCTATCGTAGCGGACTTCTACCTTTGCCAGAAGGCCCACGGGCTCATCCTCATGAGACGTATGCATAGTCCTGAAAAGAATGTCGGATACTGTGACAGCCCATTCGCTCGCAGTCCCTGTGTCTAACCACTCACCTTCGATCCCTACCGCAGCCACGGCCAGAGGTAGAGCTGCTCCTTGAACCATCTGAGTGGCGGTGCACCTCTCACAGAACGTTGCCCCGCCAAACTTCTCCAAGAATCTTGTCATTTGGTCACACAATCGCTTGCGAAGGTCTTGAGAGGGTAGACGCTTTTCTCCATCCTGAGAGCGCGAAGAGCCCACTTCGCGGCTCGAATGGATTGGCTCGTCAATCGAAGCTGTTGTGAGACCCTCGGTGACGTTCTCGGACACGTGCTCGGGCTCTGCAAAAAGAACCCTCATAACACCCAGGAGGGCTAGCGACAGGCCTGGCGCCGTCGATGACTTCTGAGACTCCCGCTCCTCAATCTCATCGAGACTGACGATTAAGTCCTCTGGACTGACAGGCATCACTTCCTGCGTCTCTTGCGACTCGCCCTCCGTATCACTTCCGACCGCCGGTGGATCCGGGAAGGATGTCGATTCACCCAGAACGGTGGAGATCACACGAGCCAAGTCTTCTAAGAGTCTTCTGTATTCAGAAGTGGTCCCGAGTTTTGCCAGCTCTCTGACCGTGGATGCAGCATGGCGTGCTCCAAAGGAGTTACGCAATTCGTCTATTTCATCGAGCCACCGGACATCGGTATGCTGGATCTTGGTGTCCTGATGTATTATCAGATGACCAAAAACCGTTGTGACTGATGGATGGAGGTCCGGCAGGGGGCCAACCCAAGATCTGCCTTTCAGACCGGCCCTGTCCAAGGGAAGCTCAAGGCCACCAAGACATGCATAGACCACGGCCCCCTCAGGTATGCCCGGTTCAACAACTGCGATCAGTCGCCCTATTGTGCCATTGAGCGACAGGGACACAAGACTGTAATCATGAGCTTCGGCGTCCGCATCGGATCCTTCTTCAGCTTCCCTTCTCCGACCGAGCCCTGGCGTGGCAGCTGGTTCAAATGAATCACCCTCGAGTAGCTCCAGGAATGAGGAGAAATCTTCTTTTCTGCAGCTATCGTACACCACGACCAACTCAGTGTTACCCCCTGAGTTGGGGGCAATCGACCAAGCAGATGCCGAGCAATTCGCCGAGCCTGCGACTGCCGCATAGCCATCCGGACCCTCAAACCAGGCCAGCTTGGCATGCGGACACGGTGATGGAGAGAGAGGGATGAGCCTGACCGCACAGCCAATACGGGCCAAGGAGGAGGGAATGAAACCCGCGTTCTGTGGATCCAAGCCTATCAGGACTTCACTGATGCCGAACGTGTTCACTGCCCACTTGATCATTGCACCGTTAGCATCAGTTGATCCAGTCAAGACACACAACCGTCGAAAGCGACGTCCCTGCCATCTGTCCATCAACTGCTGACCGATACTCTTCCCTTTGTGCGAGAGCAAGATCGGACTATCTCCTGCTCCTGGAGTTCCGAGAAGCCAGTGTCGATCACGAATGAGGGTGAGTACATCGAGTGCCGTCTTGTCTCTTGTATACTCCATCAGTACGTCGGAGAGCCAGTCAACGACTGCCACTTGTGAAGAATCGTTCTTCTCGACATGCCAGGCTGTCACAAGCTCCCGGTTTCCTCCCCATCCCCCAGATGTGAGGTTTCCGGAACCGATGCAGACAGCTGCACCTTCGGAACCGATTCGCAGAAGCATCTTCGGATGGAAGGCACCCGTTGTCGAGACAGGAACCAAGCAATAGCGACGGCCGAGATAGCGGAGTTGTCGGGCCGACCGAATAACACTTTCTCTGGCTTGGCGAGCATCGGCGAATACCAGAATCCCGTTTGTCCCACCTGACCAGAGGTCCGGCAGGACTACATGCTCAAAGAAGACGGGGTCGAACGAATACGTCAGGCAAATCGCTGAGTCGAATCCCTGCATGCTACAGAACGATCGAAGATCCATTCACGCATTCCCTTGGGCAGCGAGGCAATGATGGATTTTCCCCAGTACCGCCCTACCGCGTTCGGTGATTCCTCTTTCCTCTATTAGTCCCAGCTGCCGAAGCCAACCAATCGCCTGGTTCAATCGAGACGCAGTCCTGCCGCAACGAGAACGGTCTCTATAGAACCATCGATCACCATCGGCAACTATGACCGACACATCTCTCCTGGGATCCGACGCCATTCTTGCCCAGGCGACTCGAAGATGTTGTCTAATGCTCTCATATGCGAGCTTGACGACGGCATGTTTGAGTGACAGATTCTCCTCGAGTAGTTCCCTAACACTAGGCATTATGACCTGTTCTGCACCCAAACGAGCCCACCCCTGATACGAAAGGGCTTCGTATCCGGGCAATTTCTCCAATACTCCTGGGCCAACTCGCCAGTCAGCCAGAAGCCAAGCCACCGGCAGAAGAACCAAACGACCGACACCACCTGAAAGAGCAACCTTAATGATGCCCCATTCATCAAGCGGCCCGGACCAGCGACGCAGACCTGCTTCGTGTTGTTTGCTTCCGTTGCACAGTCTCTGAATACGACTGCTAAGCTCTGAGATTGGAAGCTCCAGGATGGAGTCATCGTGTTCGCAGATACCCAACCTCACGAGTGGCTCCATCATCTCTGTGTCCCATGTCGTCAGAGCGCTGAGAACATTCATTGCCTTACTCCCAACCTGACCTTCTTCATGCCTCCGGGCGAGCTCATCGGCAACGACCTCAAGAGAAGCCTCATGCACAGTCGCAAGCGAGTCGCGTACTAAGTACCGCGTCCAGCCGTCAATGGTTGACTGAAAGACAGCGGGTAGGTCTACCTTCTCGGCGAGCGCCACTTGAAAGAGGTCTTCTTCCACCACGTCAGAAGCCTGGCGCTGCGCCAACTCCAACAGCAGCCCGTAGGTCGCAACTCTGCCATAATCTCTCCCTTGAGGACTATCTGGAATCAAGGCACTCAACAGAATCTCACATTCCTTATCCGGCACCTCGTCAAATCGGAAACTATCGCCAACTTCGGCAAGGGCCTCACGCGAAAGTGTATCGACCCGGGCATTTCGTGCGAGCTTCGTCCCGAACTCGGTCTTACCGAGACACTCGTCTACAAAATCAGCGAGACGAGCTCCCCTCTCGCGCGTAATGCCCGGCACGCCTGATGGCCGAGGAAAGGTCACATGAAGCTGGTCGCTTGGCCCCGCATATAAAAAAACGGCAAGTAGATCAACCAAATGACCCAAAGGCAGGTTGGCCTCTTCTGACTCGATGAGGTTCACCGCGCGGTTGTAACCAACGAGACCATATGGACGGTGTCCTGCAAGCAGGTTCCCAATGACCGCTGCCGCTTCTATCCTGCCAGCAAACTCGGCGAAATCTGAAACCGAATCTGGAAGTCGAGCAAGGGCGTACTGCTTGATGACCCAAGCTCTAAGCGACAAATAGCGAATTCTAGGTGTGATTGTGGTTATGCCTGACAAGAGCTCATGCTCAATCGTCTGTACTGGGACACGCAGCCCCATGAGGTCAAGACCGCCCGTGGGTTTACTGGAGGACAGGACCCATTCCGGAGGGGACGGTGATGTCAGAAGATCAGCCACCTTCATACCTGATACCTCGCCTGCCGTATGCGGCTATCTTAGAATAGCCCTTTCTCGCCGCTGCCACCTCTCCAGTTCCCGAGTCCTAACCTCTCAGGTAAGCTATCAAAAAGGGCTCAGCCGGCCAAGGCGTAGATGCTTTCGCCTTCTCCGTAGTAGGACTCGTATATGTGCTCATAGATAACCTCGCACTTCTGTTCATAAATCTGGCGTGAATATGATTCGGGTAATTGATCTAATCTCTCTTCGATTGCCAATCTCACGGCGGCGCGGGACTGCTGGCGTTTACGCCAGTCCAAGACGAGCTTCTCCCGTTTAAGGACCTGGAGCAGGTCCAGGGCAACTTTCTTCACGCTCAGCTTTTCCTTCTTCGTGAGTTTCATGTCAGGCTTGGTCAACAAATCGAAGATGGCCAGTTCCTCCTCGGAGAGCTCTTCGGCAATCGCTCGCTGCTCTTCGGTACTTAGGTCCTGCGCGAACTCGACAAGGCTCTTGAAGAACTGCTCGACGTTGATGCTCCCTGCGTTGTATTCATCGATCATTCTCTCAAGCATTTTCTGGTAATCGGCGCGTGTTCGATTCAGAAGGAGGAGCTTACTTAGTTTTGCTGTAACTGCCGTTCTAAGCCTCTGGGCTTGGATACGCTTCCTTCCCTCCTCGAACTTCGCCGCCATTGCAGCGATGAAGTTCTCAGCTTCTGTTCCCAGATTTCCCATCTTGTTATGCTCAAACCCGACAGCTATCTGCCCAGGCTATGCATGGGTAGAATACCACCAAAGGGGTGGATGTCAAGTGCGTTTGGCTGGGGAAATCATCTCTGCGGCAGGCCCGTTGCCTCCCCGGTGCCAAACGTGACACTTTGATATCTTCACGACCTCCGCCACACATTCGCGTCACATCCTGTTATGGCCGGAGTGAATCTCCGCACTGTCCAAGAACTAATGAGGCATAGAGACATCTATGATCCCAGATCTAGGAACGCAGATCTTGCCACAAGATGGAAGCGAAATGGAGTAGATAACTGCATCAAGTACCGACACCCTCAATCCCTGTAGCGAGATCCTAGATTTGAGATCATACATCTTCGATGTTCACCGCCAGTATCTTCAGGAGGCTGTCGGATTGCTAGGGTTGAGCCTCTCAGGGGAGGCGCAGGAGCACATTGACGGCGTCGGGGTTGGTGGTACTGAGCAGGGCCGAACAAGTATAAATGCCTCGTGGAGATAGCCGCATCGAAGGGCCTACCGATGTGCAAGGACAGCAAGCTAATTTACAGAGCTCTGTAAGACCCTACCAGAATCGTAGACTAGCGCAATAAGACCATCTTCTTGGTATTTCTAAGTCCACTTGCTTCAAGTCTATAGAAATAAACACCTGATGCGACCTCGTCTCCGCCATCGGATCTTCCGTCCCACTTTGCAGCGTAGTTCCCGGGCTTGCAGAATTCGTTTACTAAATTCGTCACGACTCGGCCAGACACATCATATATTCTGAGGCTCACTTGAGAAGGAACAGACAAATGATATTTTATCTTCGTTGAAACTGTAAATGGATTAGGGCTGTTTTGGTTCAGGATCAATCTCCCCGGTGTACTGGTCTTGGCGATCTCTTCAACTCCTGTGACGCCCTGCCAAGTAAGAGCAGGGTCTCCATACAGGGTAAGGGTAAGCAGATTCCAATAATCCATAAGCTCGTGCCAACCAGGCTGCGGTGATGGGTAGAAGTGGGTCCAGTAATAGGTTTTGTCTTCGTAGAAGGCATCCCCTACTTTCATCTCATCCTTGAAGGCATACTTGCAGAAGTAGTAGTTCAAGCTTATGTTGCCGCCTACGTCTCCATGTACGGGATCTACGGAAGGCCCAAGCATAGACCTTGTGGCGGCACACACAGTGACACCACCCGATTCACCGAGTAGCATCTGTGCCAGATTGTAGTAGTCCGGGTTTCCTGTCAGGCAGGCGGAAGAGTACACGATGGCGTCATTCAAGCCGCTGAGATAACTAGTTGTAATGATTGGTGGTTCGCCCTTCTCGTTTGGCTCACAAGTGTCGTTCCCGTTGTAATCCTCCACCCAGACAGTTCTATATGCCCCTGTGTCGTTACCATGGGAGGACCAGTTAACGAAACCGTACCGATAGGTTGTCCATTCGCTTAGCACGCTATCCAGACACAGCGGAGCATTCCAGGAATATGATGAAGGGCTATGCCCTTCCGCCTCATACATTCTCCAAGACTCAGATATGTCAAATATTGCATCAGCTATCATATCCTCCATTAGTCCCGCCTCATCAGTCTTGACATGCGTCGAGTCGGGATAGAAAGTAATTGAGCCTAAGAGTAGTGCCCATTTTTTCCAGCCACCCATGTCCCCCTCAAAAGCAACTATCCTTTCACAGATCGTCCGCACTTTTGTTGTATCACTCCATGGGATTCTGCCGAGATATACCTCTGCCGCAAAATCCACAGTATCCTCGCCCAATTCGCCATAAAATATGTCCCCGTCCTTGTTCCATGACAGACTGTCAGGACGCGACAATTCTGCATAGTAAAAATCGGTCGGTATGTCGATGGCGTGCGCTGGGGTGTCAATGTGGCAAGTCCGCATGGGAATCTGGTCTATGTCACCTACGAGTAAGACATACTTAAGTCCAAAATCGCCTTCATAGAGCAGTTTCAACCCGTTTCTTATTTTCGCCTGTAGGTCTGGACCAGGACATGAATCGGCAAAGAAAGTTGCTGTGAACATGGCTAGCGAGTCACCAATGCTTATCTTCCACTCTATGAGAGGCGTAACAGCGTCATAGTAGCTGCTATCTGGAACGATTATTAGATAATTGAACCCATCTTGCATACTCCCAAATGGCCCTTCTTTCTTCGGTCTGGGTTCCAAAGATGGTACATACCAGCTCTTCGCTTCCCAGTAGTTAACGAAGATTCTGCGGGCAACATCGTCCATGACACTGTCGAATAGAATTGTTTGTACTTTCTCCCATTCAGGACTGCCCTCCGCTGGTAATGAGTAACTAATCGCTGCTGTGGCAGACTTATATACAGAAAGCTTGCCAGATTTCGGTCGATAAACGAAGGGACAGAACGATACTCTTGCAAACCTCCACTTTCTCATATCACCCGTACCTTCATATCTTCCGACCTCCCTAGGGTAGGGGGCATCCGAAGAATAGATTTCATCGTAGTTTTGATCATAGACTTCCCTTGCCTTTTTTGCGTATTCTTCGTCATACGATCCACGGGGGAATTGCATGGGGGCTGGCTTGATCTTGTAAGCCCCAGAGAGTTCGGTTAGGCCATTCCCAGAAATGCTTGCTGATAGAACGGTTGCTCCCGGAGGGACTACAATCATAAACGTCTTGGTGGGAAGCCATGGTCCCCCTGGGGTCGAGATTTTGCCAAAGTCCTTCATCAGGATCTCTTGCCATCCATCCTCTCGGTCAACAATCTCGTATTCTCCACTCGACAGTGTAATGGCATATCCCCAGGCCAAGGCAGGGATAACTGAGACGGCCAAAATACACACTGCTACTAGAGCATAACTTCTAGTCATTTTTCCCTCCTCTTCTCCTGCAACTTGGTTTAACGTCCCAAGTATTGGAACTGTAGGTTGCCATGTGAGCCTGATACTTTGCCAGTACGATCTGCTGAATCGAGCATATTCTCGCTCAGTCAGATGCTCTTGGGTAAGGCTTAACATATCACCCACACGTGGGCGTGTCAATGGGTATATTATGGGGACAATTTGCCGGTGACATGATTGGGTTGACCGGCGGGAGGAAAGTTCCTGGTTTGGCCCCGGTGTGATGAAACCCGTTGCACTGGGCCGCAGTTTGTTGTAGAATGCCCCCGAGCGCGAAGGCTCAAGAGCCGAAGCGCCCAGAACATGCCACAAATGTGGCACAGGCGGAAACCTGTTCTCGTAAGTTATTGTGGGGCCGTTAGCTCAGTTGGCAGAGCACCGACGCCTGACCTCGAAAGGGGCAAGTTCAAACAATATTCGTCTGAAATCCACAGAAAATATCCGATCATACGTCTTTTCGGCGGTTGGGCTGTGGTTTTGCTCCACGTGCTTGACATAACAGAGGTTCGAATCGGCAAGGACAGTAGGTAATCAAATTGGGCTGGCAAGCAATAGAAATAGGTGAAGAAGAAATCCGAGACCTTGAACGCGCATTTGCTGCGAAGTCCAAGTTTCTGGCCGACGAAAGTGTGGGTCAAGAAACCATAGAAGTACTTCGGGAGGCAGGACTGAACGTCAAGGGTATTTTAGAGATTGCCCTTGCAGGTCGTGGCGATGAAGATATCTATGCCCTTGCCCACAAAGAAGACCGCATATTACTGAGTCATGATAGCGACTTCCTTGACGACCAACGCTTTCCTCCGCGTCGCAATCCCGGTGTAGTCATTCTGCCCAGTCCTAGTGGGAACAGAGGGGGATTGGTGCACGCCCTTCAGAATATGTTGCTTGTGGTCGGCAAGTATCGTGAGCTGTGGAGCGAAACGAAAGTTATCTTCTCCGAAGGGGACACGATACGGGCAGTCTACCGGAACCGACAGACTGGAGCGATTGAGAAGAACCTGTTCCTTCTGCCACAACACGGTCCACCGATGCTATGGGCAGACGAAGACGAGCTAGGTTGACGTCGGGGATTCATCTCGTCATATTGCCTCCTGTTTTGCCAAGCGTAGCATTTCAATATCTCAGTGGGCGATCTCAGGATTCACAACCATGTTGACATGTGGCTTCAGGACTGGTATCTTTCGGAAGGTGTCAGGATCGCCCAATGTCCGGTGAAGAAACATGGCACAAATATGGCACAGGCGGGAAATCTGTTCTCGTAAGTTATTGTGGGGCCGTTAGCTCAGTAGGCAGAGCACCGGATTTTTAATCCGGTGGCCGCAGGTTCGAATCCTGCACGGCCCATGCTTGAAACTGAAAACACGAAGATAGAAAACGAAATAGGGCCAATCCGTCCTTGGACGGAGTGAGGGATATTTTGTCCTGAGGCCGTAAGGCCGAAGGATCTGCTGAACCCGAGATTGCTTCGTCGCCACGACTACGCCCTTCGTGGCTTCGTCGGGCTTCTCCTCCCTCGGCTCACGCCGATGAAGGACCAAATATGTCTCATCCCGCCTGCGGCGGGCTGGACCTATTTGGCTCGCAATGACAGGTTTCGCTGGGAGAGCTGGCAAGGAGTTTTCAAAAAGCAGATTCTTCGTCGCCCTAGCGGGCTTCTCCCCGTGGAACGGGGCGGGCAGAATGACAGGAGGGGTGGCATCAAGGGGGAAGTGCAGGACAAGAAACGAGATCATAGATCTTAGATCTGAGATCTTAGACATAGTGGTCCCCATGGTCTAGCGGTTAGGACACCACTCTTTCAAGGTGGTAGCGGGGGTTCGACTCCCCCTGGGGACGCTCTTTATCTTAGAATGTAGATCTAAGAACTAGGTAGTATACAATATGCGTAACTTTTGGTGTTGACGTAAGAGAAGCATACGATTTCAAATCGGGCATCAAGAAGATGATAAAGGCGCCATTCCAAGCACTAAACCTGGACTTCCTTCTCACCGTTCTTGCCGGAAAGACTCGCCGAAGACAACGAAATTAGGAAATTCCCATCCGCGCATCCCCCAGCCTTCGAAATTGCGAAATTCCACCCTCCTTCGCCCCTCGTGGCTTCAGAGGGCAAGGGTTACCACAAGATTCTTTCCTGGGTCGGTTTCAGCCATGAGGACCGATTTGAAATCCGTGTTAATCTCGTGTAATCTTGTGGTTTCAGTGGTTGGATCGAATTTCGATTTTCGAAGGTGTCGGGAAGGGGGTGCGGAATTTCGA